>CAYLXI010000027.1:0-15653 GCA_964387695.1 uncultured Piscirickettsiaceae bacterium | reverse complement strand
AAATTCTTAATAGTACGAAATTCCTTGCAAGAAGATTGAATCCACCGTTATATATTTGTTTTATAAGTTATTCTTGGGGCATTAACGAGAGGTAATAAGCGTTCCAACCCCTTCATCGGTGAACACTTCTAGCATGACCGCATGCTCGACTCTGCCATCAATAATATGCGAGGATTTAACCCCGCCTTTTACCGCATCTAAAGCACATTGTATTTTTGGTAACATACCACCATAAATAGTTCCATCTTCAATCAGATTATTAACTTTATCGGCATTCAACCCTGTTAAAAGCTGTCCTTGTTTATCTAGCAGCCCTGGAATATTGGTAAGTAACATTAGCTTTTCGGCTTGTAGTGCTTCGGCTACTTTTCCTGCGACAAAATCGGCATTAATATTGTAAGAATGACCATCTTCCCCAACCCCTACTGGTGCAATAACAGGAATAAAGTCATCTTTAATAAGCATGTCTATAACTTTGGTGTTAATTTTAGAAACTTCTCCTACATGCCCTAAATCAATAATTTCAGAAGTTTTAAGCTCTGCATTAAAAGTGGTCATAGCCATTTTCTTAGCTTGAATTAAATGCCCATCTTTACCCGTTAAGCCCACTGCATTGCCGCCGTGTTGGTGAATTAAGTTAACGATTTCTTTGTTTACCGACCCGCCCAATACCATTTCAACAATATCCATGGTTTCGGTGTCGGTTACTCGCATGCCTTGCACAAACTCAGATTGCTTGCCAATTTTTTCTAAAAGGTTGCCAATTTGTGGCCCTCCGCCATGTACAACAACTGGATTCATGCCCACTAATTTCATCAGCACAATATCTCGTGCAAAACCATTTTTAAGGTGCTCTTCCGTCATGGCATTGCCGCCATATTTAACCACGATAGTCTTGCCTGCAAATCTTTGAATGTAAGGTAAAGATTCGGCAAGTACCGAGGCAATGTTTTGAGCTTGTTGTTTATTTAAGTTCATGGTTTTTTGCATTCTCATGGCGTTTCTTTTTTAGTAGCAGTTTTTTTAGCAACGGTTTTTTTGGCAGGTGGTTTTTTAGCAACCGTTTTTTTAGTCGCTACTTTTTTAGTTGTCGTTTTTTTAACGGGTGTTTTTTTAGCCGTTGTCTTTTTAGCGACGGGCTTTTTAGTGGTCGCCTTTTTAACCGCTACTTTTTTCTTAGCAGGTGGTTTTTTTGCCGCTGCTTTACGCCGCCCCCCGCGTTTTTTAGGCTCTGGAGCTTCCTCTAAGCGTTTAACACACTCTTCAAAAGACAATGCCATTGCATCTTCATCTTTGGCAATTTTGGCATTTTTCTTGGTGGTTATGTCTGTAATGTAAGGACCCCAACGACCTTTTAAGATTTTTACATCGGTATCGGTAAAAACCCTAATAATTTTTTCAGCTTCAGCAATAATTTTTGCCTCAATAAGCGTTACCGATTCTTCCATAGTAATTTCTAACGGACTAAAGCCTTTAATAGGACAATATTTTTTAGTACCATATTCTAAATAAGGTCCAAAAGGCCCTTGTTTAGCAATAATAACTTGTCCTTTTTCCGCTTGAAAAACAGTACCATCTACTGCGGTAGCAGAAAAGCTTTCGGGCATTTCCCCGACATCTCTAGGGAGTTTAAATAACTCAACTGCCTCTTCGAGCTTTAAAGTATCCATTTTTTGACCCGGCATTAAGCTGGCAAACACGGGCTTTTCTTCATTTTCACCGTCGCCTAATTGTACATAAGGTCCAAAACGCCCTATTTTTACAAACATGGGCTTGCCTGTTTTTGGGTCGTCCCCCAGTGGTATTGCTTGCCCTGCTTCTTCTCTGGAGACATCTTCTGCGGCGATAACCTTTGGGTGAAATTGTTTGTAAAAAGTATCTAGCATGCCTTGCCAAGTAGCATTACCTTTGGCAATTTCATCAAATTCACTTTCTACATGTGCGGTAAAAGAATAATCTAAAACATCACCAAAATGAGCCACTAAAAACTTGGTAACGATGCCTGCAATATCGGTTGGAAAGAGTTTGTTTTTCTCTGTCCCTGACATTTCAGTTTCAGTCGTTGCTTCCAAGCTCTTGACATTTAAAACCATCTGGCGATACTCACGAGATTTACCCTCGCGATCTTCTTTAATGACATAACCGCGTTGTTGTACCGTATCAATAGTGGGTGCATAGGTCGAAGGTCGTCCTATTCCCATCTCCTCTAGGGTTCGTACCAGTCCTGCCTCATTGTAGCGAGCAGGGGGACGAGAAAAGCTCTGACGCGTAATTAGCTCTCCTAGTGTTAATGCTTGTCCTATTTGCATAGGAGGCAATAGACCATCTTCTGAATCTCCCTCAAGGTTATAAACTTTTAAATAACCTTCAAACGCAACCACTTCTCCTTTGGCAGTAAGCTTATCTTTAGGTAAATTATCTATTGCAACTTCTACAGTGGTGCGTTTAAGCTGTGCATCAGACATTTGTGAGGCGATGGCTCTACGCCAAATGAGTTGATACAGTCGTTGTTCATTGCGCTCTCCTCCGACTTCTGCTTGGCTAAAGCTGGTTGGACGAATAGCTTCATGCGCCTCTTGAGCACCCGCATTTTTAGTTTTGTAACGCCTAGTATGGCTATAGCTAGCACCATATTCTGCGGTAATGACTTTTTTTGCCTCGCCAATCGCTTGTTCCGATAAGTTTACCGAATCGGTTCGCATATAGGTAATTTTTCCCGACTCATATAATCTTTGTGCAACCATCATGGTTTGTTTAACAGAAAAACCTAGCTTTGATGCTTCTTGCTGCAAAGTTGAGGTGGTGAACGGTGGTTTTGGTGACTTTTTTGCAGGTTTTTCTTCTAAACTTGCTACGCTTAAATTGGCTTTTTGAATGGCTTGTAAAAAAACCATGGCATTTTCTTCGGTTGCAAAAGATGCCGTGCGTTTAACCTGAATGTCTCCTACCCTGTTTTTGCTGTCATCTAGCAGATCTAATGCACCTTGCAATCGATAGACAAAATTTGAAGAGAAGGCTTCTACTTCTTGCTCTCTTTCTACAATGAGTCGTACGGCGACCGATTGAACTCTGCCAGCAGATAACCCTGTACGAATTTTTTTCCATAAAACAGGGGAAAGTTCAAAGCCTACAATTCTGTCTAAAATTCGACGGGCTTGTTGGGCTTCAACCAGATCCATATCAACTCGTCTTGGCTCTGCAATGGCTTTTTGAATAGCTGTCTTGGTAATTTCGTGAAAGACGATGCGATTGGTGGTTGCAACATCTAAGTTTAGAGCTTCTGCCAGGTGCCAAGCGATGGCTTCTCCTTCGCGGTCTTCATCCGTTGCAAGCCAGATAGTGTCAGCACTTTTTGCTAATTTTCTTAGCTCGGCCACATTTTTTTTCTTATCGGAAGAAACTTCATAGGCTGGAATGAAGCCATTTTCAATATCTATTCCCATGCCTTTTTTCTTGATATCACGAATATGACCATAACTTGATTTTACGGTAAAACCAGGTCCTAAATACTTCTCAATGGTTTTTGCTTTGGCTGGTGACTCTACTATGACTAGATTTGACATCTTTAATTTTTCTCAACTGGTTTAATTCTTTCTTTTTTTAAGATGACAAAATTTACAGCAAATTGCAATCTTTTATTTTTCAATTATCCAAGTCTTCTCCAACGACCTGCTGAAAGAGCTTCCAATTCGCCCGATAAAACTTTTATCATTATTTGACTTTGAATTTCTGAAACTGGCAGTTTGCTTAAGACGACTATCTCATCTAAGCTAATAGGTTCATATTCAATATATTGCATGATCCCATCTTGCGAAGCAAGTTGTTTAGCTACTGTCTTGACTTCGGCTGCTTCTGTAATTTCAGTCACTTCTGTTAGGGCAAACTCAACAATTGGTGCAATTTCTTCCAATACATCTTGCCCTGAACCCACCAATTTTGCACCTGAACGAATTAACTGATGACAGCCTTTTGCATGAGGATTGTTAATAGCTCCTGGCACTGCAAAAACTTCTCTGCCTTGCTCCATCGCCATTCTAGCCGTAATTAATGAGCCACTTTGCAGAGCAGCCTCTACCACCAATACGCCCGCACTCAAGCCCGCAATAATACGATTGCGTTGCGGAAAGTGATATGCGAGGGGTTTTGTTCCTAGAGAATACTCAGAGACTATCGCCCCCTCCTTTGCAATGGTATGAGCCAACTTACGGTTGCTAGCAGGATAAACTCGGTCTAAGCCTGTTCCAACCACGGCAATGGTTTTAGCTTGCCCAGTTAAAGCGCCTGTATGTGCAGCGGCATCAATGCCAGATGCCAAGCCACTGGTGATGGTTAATCCTACAGAAGACAAATAACAGGCAAAATCTTTAGCGGTTTCTACTCCTAAACGCGAAGAGTTTCGGCTGCCAACAATGGCAATTTGAGGGTCAGACAATAATGAAACATCACCTTTTACATACAAAAGAATGGGAGGGTCAGAAATTTCTTTTAAAAGCTCAGGATAACCCAATGATGATTCAATTAAAATATCTTGCTCGTCTTGTGCCGCCCAATTTAATGCTGTTTTTACCAGGTCTGGTAAGTCAGAGGCAAACAATCTTTCTAGTTGTTTTTTTGATAAAATATTGGATTCTATCCAAGCAGATTGGCTTGCAAAACAGGCTGATTTTAATGAACCAAAATATTTCTTGATGGTTTGCAGTTTATCTGATTTTACAAAAGCAAAATGAAACGGCAATACTTGCTCAAGACTTAGCTCGGTTGTAGTAGGTTTTATTGCAGAGGGTTTCGACACTTTAGATTCAATTCGCTATAATAAGGAGATTAAAGTAAAAGATAAAAGTATAACCTAACATGGAAAAACTCGACATTGTTCTTTTCCCAAATAATGGATTAAGAAAAGTTTGCCAACCTATTGCTGCAATGAGCAACAAGACAGACAAACTCATTGAAGACATGCTATACACTATGTATCAAGCACCTGGCATAGGCTTGGCCGCCCCCCAAGTTGCGGTGCAAGAACGCTTAATTGTAATGGATGTGTCTGAAAATAACGATGAACCTGTGGTGTTGATAAATCCAAAAATATTACAATCATCTGGCAGCATTACTTGGGAAGAAGGCTGTTTATCTATTCCTGAAATTTATGCCACCATTACCAGACCCTCTGATATTTTAGTAGAAGGGATGAATCGTGATGGCAAAATAATTAAGCTAGAAGCATCTGAACTGCTTGCCATTTGCATTCAGCATGAAATTGATCATCTCAATGGTAAAATATTTCTTGACCATCTATCGCCATTAAAACGCACTCGTGCCTTGCAAAGGTTTAAAAAAATGCAAGCAGAAGAGGAAAATAATTAATGCCTAATACTAGCTCTTGCCCCCTCAAAATTATCTTTGCAGGCACGCCAGAATTTTCTGTAGATGCCTTACAATTCTTGCTAGACTCAGAGCATGAAGTTGTGGGGGTATATACCCAACCAGATCGCCCAGCAGGAAGAGGACGCAAGATTACTGCTAGCCCAGTGAAGACGATAGCAGAGCAAGCCAATATAGCCGTATATCAACCAGAGAACTTCAAAGACTCTAACACATGGCAACACATGGCTAGCTTACAAGCAGATGTAATGGTAGTGGTTGCCTATGGATTAATATTACCTCAAAAGGTATTGGACATACCCACCTATGGCTGCCTTAACATTCATGCATCAATATTACCACGATGGCGTGGTGCAGCACCCATTCAAAGAGCAATAGAATCTGGCGATCCTGAAACAGGGGTAACTATTATGCAAATGGACGCTGGGCTAGACACGGGAGATATGCTGGCAATGTTAACCACTGAAATTACGGCTAATGATACTTCTCAATCGTTACACGACCGATTAAAGGTGCTTGGTTCTACAGCTTTAATGCAAACACTACATGAAATTCAAGCTCAAACTCTTCACCCTGTTAAACAAGATGAGTCCTTTGCTACTTATGCCAACAAAATGTCGAAGCTAGAGGCAGAAATTGATTGGAGTCAGCCTGTTATGACTGTTGCGAGAAAGATTCAGGCGTTTAACCCTTGGCCAGTTGCTTTCACTCTGTGTCAGGGCAAGCCTCTACGCATTTGGGAAGCTATGAGTGCTTGTGAACCTTTGTTAAGACCTGATAAGGATCGCTTACATGCCTTGCATGTGGATAAAACGGATGTTGACTACGACACCTCCACTAAAGAAAATGCAGAAATAAACCCTCAAAAAACCTCTAAAAACATCACTGATTTACCAGGTGTGGTTGTTTCAGTACAAAAAACGGGCATTAAAATTCAGTGTGGCGATGGCGTGTTAAATTTAGTTACCGTACAACCCACTGGCAAAAAAGCCATGTCAGCCTATGATTTTGCTTTGTCCCGAAAACTAGAAGGGACAATTCTTGGACACAAACAAAGTGCAGAATAAACCCAGTAAACCATTAAGCACCCGATTTATAGCCTTAAAAATTTGCTTATCTGTGGTAGAACACGGGCGCTCTTTAAGCCAAGCTTTAGGTGAAGGTCTGGCACAATTTTCTAATCAACGCGACCGAGCTTTTACTCAAAACTTGGTCATTGGAACTTTGCGTTGGCAAGTGCGTTTAGAGGCTATTTTAGAACACCTTCTTAAGAAAAAACTCAAAGAAAAAGACCAAGATATTAAGCAGTTAATTCTTTTAGGGCTGTATCAAATAATTTATCTCGACACTCCCGAACATGCCGCAGTATCCGAAACGGTTACTGTAAGCCAATCGCTTAAAAAGCCTTGGGCTAAAGCTCTGTTAAACGGAGTGTTACGCAACTTTTTACGCCAGCAAGAAACTATTTGTACTGAAGTAGATAAAAAACCTGCTTACCAATATTCTCATCCCCAATGGTTCACAAAAAAGATTCGTCTTGCTTATCCAGAAAACTGGCAAAACATTTTAACTGCCAACAACCAGCCCGCTCCGCTTACAATTCGGGTTAATTTAAGACAACAAAGCCTCGAAACATTAAAGAAAAAATTATTAGATTTTAGTGAAACAGAAGAATGGGACTTTGAATTAACACAACATTCTCATGCCCCTCAAGCGTTGGTTTTTAGTCAAGGCGTAGATATTACACAATTACCAGAATATGACGAAGGCGGCTTTTCGGTGCAAGACCCTGCTGCCCAACAAGCGGCTTATATTTTAAACCCCCAAGCAGGTGAATATGTTTTAGATGCTTGTGCCGCACCAGGCGGAAAAACCACTCATATTTTAGAATTATCAGATAACCAAGCTAAAGTTTTTGCGTTAGAAAAAGACCCCGAACGGGTTGAAAGACTAAGCGAAAACCTCTACCGCCTTAACCTAAGTGCAGAGATTGAAATTGGCGATGCTTCACAACCCCAAGAATGGTGGAGCGAACAGAAGTTTGATAAAATACTACTAGATGCTCCCTGCTCTGCAACAGGCATTATACGCCGTCATCCCGATATTAAATGGCATAGAACCCCCGAAGACATCGCTGAACTTGTTGCTATTCAAGCAAATATTTTACAAGCTCTTTGGCCACTACTAAAGCCCAATGGGCAATTACTTTATGCCACCTGCTCAATATTACCCGAAGAAAATAACTTGCAGATGGCTAACTTCTTAGCTCATGAACCGACCGCACAAGAAGTAAAACTTAATGTCAATTGGGGGGAAACCAGCAACCAAGAACAAGCTGGCAAGCAAATATTGCCTGGTGAATCTGGTATGGATGGTTTTTATTATTGTCTAATTAAAAAACACTTGGGTTAAAGACAAAATGAAATATTCTTCAAACTTAACCCTAGTTTTTATTGTTTTTTTATGGAGTTTTATCGCCTCAACAAAGGCTTTATCCTCCGACAGCATCTTTTTAAACTCCAGCATTTCTTCTGCTAAAGTTATTTCTATCTATGACTATCAAGAAGAGCAGATGCTTATGATCGATGCCAATATTAAAATCCACCTCTCTGATGAAAAACACAAAGCTCTATTACACGAAATTGACCTTTTTTTTATAACCAAAGTAGAGCTTGAAAAAAGAATGCGTTTTTTGGGCTTAGACTTTTTTAAAAATAATCAGACCATTCATTACACAACTAAACTTAGTTATTCAACTTATAGCAAAACTTACCGTTTAACCAATTTTCGTAACCACCAAACCCGTGAATTTAAAAGCTTAACAGAGGCTCTATACACTTTAGGAGCCATTCACCATTTTCCTGTTACCGAACTAGAAAATCTTCACCCTGGAAATAGCTACCGAATAAAATTAAAATTAGAGCTTTTTCCTTGGAAACTGCCTAACCCTTTAATTATTACTGCCATCACCCAATCAGAATGGCAATTAAACTCTGATTGGCATAAAATTAAAATTTACACCCCTGCAAGCTGGTATTAAAAAATAAAATTATGATAAAGCCACTCTTAAACAACGCCTTTAGTAAACAGTATGGCTGGGTTTTTTTATTGTCAAGTGCTCTGCTGATCATGCTCATTATGTTGAGCCAAATTTTACAAAATGCCTCTCAATTTGCAGCAAGCTATAATACCTTACTGGTATTATCCCTTGCGGGATTGGCACTGCTGTTTGGTTTTTTAATTCAAACCCTGCTCAAGCTTTATTCTCAATTTAAAGCACAACAAGCAGGCATTAAGCTCACCCTTAAGCTCTCACGCACTTTAGCTCTGGTGGTTGGGGTTCCCATTGCCATTATCTATTATTTTGCTATCAGCTTTATCCACCAAGGCATTGATCAATGGTTTGATGTCAAAACAGAGGCTGCTTTACAAAGTGCGGTTTCTCTAGTAAGAGCCGTACAAAATGATCAAGTAAGACAAGAATTAAACCACCTCTTAGCTCTTGTAGAAGAGGAGGCTCCTGAGTTGATTAGAGACCCTATTTCAACCTTTTCTACCATCAACCGCATTCGCATCCGAACTCAAGCACAAGAAGCCGCAATTTACAGTAAAAATGGTCAGCTTATTGCCTATAGCTCTCAATTTGACTCTCATATTCTGCCCAACAAACCTAATAAAGCTTTATTTCAACAAGTGCGCCAACAACATACCTTTGCCGCCATTGAATCGGTAGAAGGTAGCGAAGATAGAAACCAAGTCATTCGCTTAATCGTACCAGTTAAGGACGATAACTTTCAAACAGAATATATTTTGCAAGTTATTTTGCCTATTTCACAAAACATCACCCTACTTGCAAATGATGTCAAAATAGCGTCCAGCCAATATAAAGAACTTTCTTACTTAAAAGGCCCACTAAAAACCAGCTTTACCCTTATTTTATCTTTGGTACTGCTCCTCACATTAATTAGTGCTATTTTATTTATCATTCAAACCATCCAAACCATGGTGAGCCCAATTAGAACCCTTTCTAAAGGCACTAAAGCTGTTATGAGCGGCGACTATAGCATTAAAATGCCGATTGAAACCCGAGATGAGTTGGGGCAATTAATAGAATCTTTTAACCAAATGACCAAACAAGTGGCCAAGTCTCGTAATGATATTAAGTTTAGCCACCAAGAAACCGAAATTCAAAAACTATATTTGCAAACTATTATTAAAAACTTAAAAAGTGGGGTCATTACTTTTGACGAAGAAAAAAACCTTAAAATAGTTAATAATGCTCTCAATGATATCTTAAATGTTAATTTACACAGCCAGCTAGGAAAACCCTTAAAAAACATTCTTGGAGAAAAAGATTTTAGACACATTAATACATTGGTTGAGCAAATTTTTGAGCTATTTAATAACACCAACACTTGGCACGAGCAACTTGAATTTGACAGCTTGCAAGGCCAAAAGATATTGCTTATTCATGGCTCTATTACTCCTAGTCTTGGAAAAAAATCTAGCGGATATATCGTGGTCATTGAAGACATTACCCAGATTGTTCAAGCACAAATGCAAGCGGCTTGGAGTGATGTTGCACAACGCTTAGCTCATGAAATTAAAAATCCTCTTACCCCTATTCAACTATCTGCAGAAAGGATTCATTATAAACTACATAAAAAACTTCACAGCGAAGACCAAGAGCTTCTATCGCGCTTAACTAACACCATTGTTGATCAAGTAGATGCCATGAAAAACTTAGTGCAGGCTTTTACCGAATATGCTGATACTCCTGAAATTCATCGCCGTAAACTCAATATTAATGAACTGATTGAAGATGTTATTAGTATGTATCTTAGTCCAAATTCTCAGTGGCATATCACCTGCGAACTAGATAAATCTCAACCCATTATTCATGCCGACCCAGGAAAATTACGCCAACTATTTCACAACTTAATTAAGAATGCTCTTGAAGCTTGCGAAAATCAAAACAACATATCCATAATAGTCCAAACTAAAAATGCCAACAACCAGCTCAAAATTAGCGTTTGTGACAATGGCCCCGGTATTCCTGCTGAAACCAAAAACTGGATTTTTGAGCCCTACTCAACAGATAAGCCAAAAGGAACTGGCTTAGGTCTCGCCATAGTAAAAAAGATTGTCGATGAACATCAAGGCTCTATTCAAGTAGAATCTGTACCTAATGAAGGGACTTGTTTTATAATGACTCTATCACCTATCCAAAAAGGTTCAATATCCATTCATGAAGCCAAGTAAAATACTCATTATTGATGACGAAAAAGACATTCGTAACCTTATGAATGAAATCTTCATTGAAGAAGGATACCAAGTTACCCTTGCCGCCAATGGACAACAAGCCAGAGAAGCTTGGCAAGCTAGAGTACCTGATATTGTTTTTTTAGACATTTGGATGCCAGATGTAGACGGCATAACTCTACTAAAAGAAATGGTATCTGGAGGTGCTCTACAACATTGTGCGGTAATAATGATATCGGGACATGGAACCATAGAAACCGCCATTGAAGCAACTAAACTGGGGGCTTATGACTTCTTAGAAAAACCCCTGTCTTTAGGTAAACTGCTTGCCACCGCAGAACGAGCACAAAAACATATTCAACTTTTTCAAGAAAATCGCCAGCTTAAACAAAAACTGCCAGAACAGTTACTTCCCATAGGAAAAAGTAAAACCTCTTTAGAGCTAAGCGAAACCATTACCCGTTTAGCTAAATATTCCATGCCCATTTTATTTACGGGAGAGTCTGGCACAGGAAAACGCCATTTTGCAACCGCTATTCATAAACTTAGTAATCGTAAAACCCACCGCTTTCTGGAGGTTAACTGCCTAGATTTTAACGAACAAGAAAGATTTTTGCGGGGCGATAAACTTGCTAACCCACCACAACAAGGTGAATTGATTTTGGCAGATGGCGGTAGCTTAATTCTATCTAATATCGAAAAATTATCAGAACAGGGTCAAAACTTACTCTTTCAAATTCTCACCCAACAAAGCTTTTTTAGATTAAATAGCAACCAACCCACCCAAATAGATATCAGAGTCATCGCTATTTCTAAAACAGGACTTAATGAAGTCGTTAAAAATGGAAGTTTTAGGGAAGACTTGGCACAAAAACTTGCCATTATGCCCATAGCTCTACCAGCATTAAGACAACATACCGAAGATGTCCCAGAGTTAGTCGATTACTTTAGTGATTATTTTATGAACCTTGAAGGCTTGGCTTATCGTGAATTTCCTTTATCGGTTAAGAATATTTTACGCCAACATCGCTGGCTAGGCAACTATCGCGAGCTTAAAAACCTAGTACAAAGGTTGATGATTATAGGCTCTGGTGAGGTACAAGAGTCTGAAATTAAAAAAGCCATTGAAAACATTACTGCCAAAGAAAGCTCAAAAAAATTAATTGCAGATACTTCTATTTCTTTAAAAAAATCTAAAGAATATTTTGAAGCAGCCTATTTAAGTCAATTATTACGAGAAACAGGCGGAAATGTGTCAGAAACAGCTAAGCTATCAGGTGTTGAAAGAACCAACCTTTATCGAAAATTAAAAAACCTTGGGATAGACCCTAAAAATCCAAAGTAAAAAAGCGTAGAACAAAATTATGAACATTATTATTTTAGGTGCAGGTCAAGTTGGTACTTCCATTGCCGAATTACTTAGCAGAGATAACAACAGTGTCACCGTTGTTGACTTAAATAATACCAGCCTACAAAAACTACAAGACCGTTTAGATATAAGAGCGGTGCTTGGACACGCCTCTAACCCAGATATTCTAAAACAAGCTGGTTTAGAAGACGCAGACATGCTTATTGCTGCCACTCAAAATGATGACACCAACATTGTTGCCTGTCAATTAGCACACATTATGCACAAAACTCAAACCAAGGTCGCACGAGTTCGCTCCAAAAGTTATCTTAATCATCCAGAATTATTTGATTATAAAAACAATCCAGAAGCTATTCCAATTGATGTTTTAATTAGCCCTGAAGTTTTAGTAAAAGACTACATAATGCGACTAATTGAATACCCAGGATCGTTGCAGGTAGTCGATTTTTCTGAAGGTAAAGTTCGCCTTGTTGCAATGCGGGCGTATGCAGGTGGATTGCTGGTAGGCAAAAAGATTAAGGAATTAAAAAACTATTTACCCGACAAAGTTAAAGCCCGAATTGTCGCTATCTACCGTCGTAACGAAATGGTTACCCCTCATGGAGAGGAAAAAATTAATGCAGGAGATGAGGTTTTTTTTCTGGCAGAATCAGAAAACATCCAACTTATTGTAAAAGAGTTTCGGCGTAAAAAACTTAAACCCTCTAGAAATATTATGATTGCAGGGGGCGGAAATATCGGCTTCAACCTAGCACAAGAACTTGAAAAACAGCATAATGTTAAAATTATTGACCGCAACATTAATCAAGCTAGGCTAATCGCTGAAACTTTAGATGAGGCCATTATTATTCAAGGAGATGTTGCAGATAAAACCCTGTTACTAGAAGAAAACATTGATGAAATTGATCTATTTATTGCCATTACCAATTCAGATGAAGCCAACATAATTTCAGGAATGCTTGCCAAAAAACTGGGCGTAAATCGTGTTATTGCTTTAGTAAACAATCAATCTTATGTTGAGCTAATTCAACTTAACTCCATTGATGTTGCTATTTCTGCTGACCAAATTACCACCAGTAATTTACTACACTATATGCATGAAGGAGATACAGTAAAAGCTTTCACCCTGCGTAGAGGAACCGCAGAAGCGATGGAAGTTGTCGTACATGGCAGCGAAAACTCTTCGCTCCTAATTGGCAAAACAATTGGAGAAATTAAGTGGCCCTCTAGTTTAACTATTGGCTGCATTGTTCGTGATGATAAAGTATTTATTTCTCATAGAAATTTACAAATTGAAGCCGAAGACCATGTTGTTTTATTTATTAATGACCGCGATCAAATCCCAATCGTTGAAAAACTTTTTTCTCCAGAAGAAAAGAAAAGCTGGTTTTAATGATAAAAAATCATGCACTCTAAAATCATCCTAAAAGTTTTAGGGATATTGCTAATGATTTTTAGCCTTACCCTTATTCCACCTATCCTCATTTCACTGCTTTATGGAGACGGAGGAACGCTTGCCTTTAGTTATGCACTTATTGGTCTATTGCTGGTAGGTTTTTTGTTTTGGTATCCAACACGCCACGATAAACACGAACTAAAAATTCGGGATGGATTTATTATCGTTGTCATGTTTTGGACAGTTCTAGGGTTTGCAGGAGCTATTCCTCTCTACTTTGCCCTTCCTTTTGAAATATCTATAACAGATGCTGTGTTTGAATCTTTTTCTGGATTAACCACGACTGGAGCTACGGTCATAACAGGACTAGATAACTTGCCCCATGCTATCTTGTGGTATCGCCAGCAATTACAATGGTTAGGGGGCATGGGAATTATTGTTTTAGCCGTGGCAATCTTACCTATGCTGGGTATTGGAGGAATGCAACTCTATAAAGCAGAATCTCCAGGACCTGTTAAAGACTCTAAACTTGCTCCTAGAATTTCAGAAACTGCCAAAGCTCTTTGGTATATTTACCTAGGACTCACCATTGCATGTGCCATTGCTTTTTGGTGGGCGGGAATGGGGTGGTTTGATGCCATAACTCATAGCTTCTCTACCGTAGCAATGGGTGGATTTTCTACTTATGATGCCAGCATAGGTCATTTCGACAACCAATATATTGAAAGTGTCGCCATTTTATTTATGTTTTTAGCAGGCATCAACTTTGCCTTACACTTTACCGCCTTTAGAAATCTAAGCACCTCTCCCTATCGCTTTGACCCCGAACTCAAAGTTTATGCCAGCTTGCTATTGTTTGCGATTATAGTCACTACTTTTTATCTTTATCAAGCCGAGGTTTACTCAAGCTTACAAGAATCCTTTAGATATGGTATTTTTCAAAGTGTTTCTATCGCAACCACCACAGGATTTTCTAATACCGAATATGCCTCTTGGCCTGCTTTTGTACCCGTAATGCTACTGCTAATGAGCTTTATCGGCGGCTCAGCAGGATCAACGGCTGGTGGGATAAAAGTTATTAGATTTATCTTGATTTTTAAGCAAGGAGCTCGTGAAATTAAAAGCTTGCTACACCCCAATGCCATTATACCCATTAAGCTTAACGGCAAATCTGTTTCAGAAAAAGTTATGACGGCTGTATGGGGTTTTTTTTCTCTTTATGTCATTGTTTTCATCACGATTATGCTCATTTTAATGGCTTTGGGATTAGATCAGGTAACCGCTTTTTCTGCTGTTGCTGCCACAATTAATAATTTAGGGCCCGGATTAGGCGAAGTTGCCGCCAATTATAAAAGTTTATCCGACCCTGTAAAATGGATTTTAACCTTTACCATGTTACTAGGTCGTTTAGAACTCTTTACCTTATTGGTGTTATTTTCTCGTGCCTTCTGGAAAAGTTAAAAAGGAAACCTTTAATGAGTAATGCACACACTTCTCTTGCGGATAAATGGGATGCCAAATACCAAAATATCTCACCCAAAGATAGGGTCTTACCTTGCTGGAATTTGCAACACCATAGCCGACATTTACCACTAAAAGGTCGCGGTTTAGATTTAGCCTGTGGCTTAGGAGGCAATGCCCGTTTTATGGCTCAATGCGGTCTAAGCGTTGAAGCTTGGGACATTTCTGATATAGCTCTAACCCAGCTTAATAACTGGGCAGCAATTAATCGTTTAAAAATTAATCCTGTCCTTACCGACTTTGAGCAAATGCTTTTCCCTTATCAACAATTTGATGTCATCGTTGTTAGCTGCTATTTAAATCGTAAGATGTTTTCTCAAATTGAACAGAGTTTAAAACCTGAAGGGAAATTATTTTACCAAACTTTTCTAGCTCCCATTCAAAAGAAAGCCCCCACAAACCCCAACTTTTATATTAAAACAGGAGAGCTTAACCAGGCCTGGTCAAACTTAACAACACTGGTTTATGGTGAAGGGTGGCTAGAAAATTTATCAGAAAATTCTCGGCATAGATATGCTTGGTATGTTGGCAAAAAAACGGCATAATAAGAGAGCTTGAATTATCACCACTATCGCATGGTATAACCCAAAAACCCTACTTAGAAATTGGACACTAGCCCTTTTAGGGAAGCACTTAACAACTAAGGCTAGAATTAGGCTGAGAAAAACGAATCGCTATTTGTGCTGAAATGAGGCGTAATAGCTAGCTATTGCAACGAATTGCAGT
>CAYLXI010000026.1:4600-15785 GCA_964387695.1 uncultured Piscirickettsiaceae bacterium | reverse complement strand
ATACTTGCCTGTCACGCAGGGGGTCGCGGGTTCGAGTCCCGTCCGCTCCGCCATTATGGTTTTTTATACAATCTATCTTCACAACCAATCCTTAAAAAATAACATGTTGTTTATTTGCTTTTAATTGTAAAGCACACATAACATACAACCTATTTGTTTAGCTCTCCAAGTTCTTATAATAACTTCCAAAAAAAATTCAAGGCTCTAACGATACATTGGTAGTCTATTTCTAGTTACGATGATTAGCGTGATGATCTAGGGTGGGAATGTATACAGATATGAGTTCCCACGCAGGAGCATGGGAACTAGGAAATAGAGAGTTATAAAAGGATTCATCACAGAATTTAAGTCTTGAATTGGTAAAGTCCCGTTTTATAAGTTTTATAAGCAGGGAGTTCAGGTGATTTTATTTAACTTGACGAACTTTTATAATAATAACTGGTTCTTTAGGGATATCTCTCATGCCATTTTGAGAGGTTGTTCTTACACTTCTAATGGTGTTGACGACTTTCATGCCTTGAATGACACGACCAAAAACTGCATAACCATAACCTCTAGTGGTTTTTTCGCGAAAATCAAGCATGGTGTTTTGGCTGACATTAATAAAAAACTGAGCAGTTGCAGAGTGAGGGTCATTAGTTCTTGCCATAGCAATAGTGCCAATTCTATTTCTTAAGTCATTTCTGGCTTCATTTTTAATTGGTTCATGAGTCAGTTTTTTTTGTAAATTAGGAGTAAATCCTCCTCCTTGAATCATAAAGTTAGGAATAACACGATGAAATATTGTGCCATCATAGAATTCTTCATTAACATAGCGTAAAAAATTTTCTACTGTTTTTGGGGCTTTTTGAGGGAAAAGTTCTAACATAATGTTTCCCATAGAAGTTTCAATTAAAACTTGCGGGTTGTTGTTAGGTGTTTCTACATCAGCGTTTGACTTAGCAAAAGCGGTTGAAAACAGTGAAAAAGACAGTAAAATTGAAGTGACTAATGTCAGTAGTTTATTATTCATGTAAAGCTCCTTAGGGTACAATAACGCACATTATTTTAACATTCCAAATGGTTATCGCAATGGCATTACAAATTTTTAATACACAATCGCGTAAAAAAGAGATATTTACCCCAATTAAAGAAAATAAAGTGGGCTTATATGTTTGTGGTATTACGGTTTATGATTACTGTCATGTAGGGCATGCACGGGTTATGGTGGTGTTTGACACCATAGTACGGCACTTACGAACTTTAGGTTACGATGTAACTTATGTACGCAATATTACAGATATTGATGATAAAATCATTAAAAGAGCGATAGAGAATAAAGAATCTATTGGCAACTTAACGCAACGATTTATTACTGCTATGCATGAAGATGAAAGCAGTTTAAATGTGCTTAGACCTGATATAGAGCCTAAGGCAACAGAGTATATAAATGATATTAGGGTTATGATTGAATCATTGATTGATAAGGGTCATGCCTATGCAGCAGATAATGGTGATGTTTATTTTAAGGTTAATTCTTTTGAAAAGTATGGTCATTTATCAGGTAAAAATTTAGATGATTTAGAGGCAGGTTCTCGTGTTGAAGTAAACACGGCTAAGCAAAACCCCATGGATTTTGTTTTATGGAAATCCTCTAAAGATAACGAACCTGCGTGGGATTCTGCTTGGGGTCAAGGTCGTCCTGGTTGGCATATAGAGTGTTCCGCTATGTCAACGCAATGTTTAGGAAATCATTTTGATATTCATGGAGGAGGGATGGATTTACAGTTTCCACACCATGAAAATGAAATTGCTCAATCAGAATGTTCAACGGGTGAGAAGTATGTTAATACTTGGATGCACTGCGGATTTGTACGAATTGATGATGAGAAAATGTCTAAGTCATTAAATAATTTTTTTACCATTCGAGAAGTTATAAAACAATATCATTCTGAAGTGATTCGTTATTTTTTATTATCTAGTCATTATCGTAGTCCTGTTAACTATTCGCAAGATAATTTACAGATTGCAAAATCTAGCATTGAAAGACTTTATTCTGCCTTAGATGGCATTGATTTATCTTGTACACCAGAAAAAAGAACCGCTTATGAAGTCGATTTTATGTCTGCTATGAATGATGATTTCAATACCCCTCAAGCCATTGCGGTATTGTTTGAGCTTGTTAAAGAAGTTAATAAAACAAAATTACCAGGTCTGGGTAGTTTGTTAAAAAAATTAGCCAATCAAATAGGTTTACTAGAGCATGAGGTTGAGGTATTTTTTAAATCCCAATCACAAAATAACACTTCGGGTTTAACCAATGAATTAATTGAGGCTTTAATTAAGGAAAGGGCGAAGGAGAGGATTCATAAAAACTTTGCCCGCTCTGATGAAATACGCGATGATCTTTTGACGCAAGGAATTGAATTGTTAGACGCTGCAACAGGCACGACTTGGCGGCGTGTATAAATAAATGCATTGATTATTTTTGACAAAAATAACTTATCACAATTAACAAAAATAAAAGAATGGCTGACAGTCCTTGCCAAAAAAGCAACGGATTTTTTTGTAGTAAGGGTTCAGGCTGAGTATTTGCTATGATGTTTTTTGGGCTTTTAAGGTCGTGAATAAATTCAGATAGTAGGTTGTAGCGTTTTTCTGGGTTGGGTGCACAGGCTTTTTTTAGCACTTCATTAAGCCAATCAGGTAGATCTGGTCGGTGTTTTTTTAGTGGAATATATTGCATGTGGCTATAGTTTTTCAGGTTAAATTTATTCACCATTTTTTCTTTGTAGGGATGCTTTCCTGTTAGCATTTCATAGCAGATTACTCCAAGAGAAAAAATATCAGAACATTTGCGTCCAGGGTGTCCCATTAAGTATTCAGGAGCCGTATAGTTAAGAGTACCTTCTGGATGATGGCGTTCTAATACAGAGGTTAACTCTGCCAAACCAGCAGCATGTACTGCTCCAAAATCAATGATTTTAATACGGTCTTTTTCGTTAATTAAAACATTATCAGGCTTTAAATCTTGGTGAATAACATCTTGGCGGTGCATGGCTCGTAAAGCACTGGCGATCTGTTTAATATAATCCCTTACTGTATTGATATCTGGTTTAGGATTTTCGATTATCCACTGGCTAATGGGTTGACCTTTAATGTATTCTGTTGTGAAGTATAAAAACTGTTTTTTATGCGAAGGTTTATAAGTTTTCATTAATCCAGGGTGTTTTAAGCGTTGTCCAATCCATTCTTCTCTAACAAAACCATCTAAGTACCAAGGGTCATCGCTATAATTGGCAGAAGGGGTTTTTAAAATAATTTCTTTATCATTACTAAGGTCTTTAGCAAGATAGATTTGGCTGCGAGCAGACAGGTTTATTTCTTGTAAAATCTCGTAACCATCTAGTTTCATTCCTGGTTCTAATTCTGGCGGAAAAGGTAACTCAGATAATTTATTGTAAACTTCTTGTTTGGTGGCACTTGGTAGTTTAATAATGTGAGAAACTTGTGCAGAAAGATTGTCATCTGATTGATTAGCAATCGCTTTTTCAACTAATCGTTGAGATTTTTCTTGTGATGAACAGTTAGATTTTAATAGCTTGATAATATCTTCTTCTACAACAAACTCGTGAACTCCATCGGATGTTTGTAAAAAAATATCACCTTCTTGCAAGGTTTCTTGCTTAAAGTCAATTTGTAAAACCGTATCTACACCTAAAGCACGGCTTAAGTAGCTTCGCTCTTTATTTAGCCAAGTAATATGGTCTTTGGTTATTTGAGTAAGTTCATTGCCTCGTAAGCGGTAAACTCTGGAATCTCCTATGTGAACAATGTAGGCAGTGGTAGATTTAAAAATAATGGCATCAAAAGTGGTTACCCAGCCTTTAAGGTCGTTGGTTTGAGAGCTGCCTTGTTTGTATAACCAAGAGTTGATGGAGCTGATGATTTGTTGACAAGATTTTTTGGTACTCCAAGTGTCTGGAGTAGAGTAGTAATCAGATAAAAAAGTTTTAACCGCCGTGTCGCTTGCTTGTTTGGCAGCTTCGCTGCTGCTAACGCCATCCGCCAATGCACAACTTATACCTTTGCTTTCAAGAGCTTCATCTAGGGGTATATGAAAATTTACCGAATCTTGGTTTTCAGGCTTTATTCCAGCTGAGGTATAAAGCCCTATATCAATTTTTAGTTGCGAATTCATTATTTAACATCAATCATTTGCACAGTTCCATCTTCCATGACTTCTGTCATTTGACCTTTTGGCTCTTCTAAGAAAAATACAATTAAAGCAAGCACTATGGCAGCGACGACACCTATGATCATAAAAAATACATTGTAATCGACAATGCTATTTACGGTTAAAAACATAACAGCACCAACATTGCCGTAAGCACCTGCCATGCCTGCAATTTGCCCTGTCATGCGGCGTTGAATAAGTGGAACCATAGCAAAGACAGCACCAGAACCTGCTTTAGAAAATATTCCTGCAATAATAGTAACTGCCACCACAACTTCAACAGACCAACTTTTATCAACCGCTCCTAAAAACAGAAAGCTGACAGCAATGCCTGTAAAAATAACCACTAAAGTTCTTCTGCGTCCAAATCTATCGCTAATAAATCCACCACCAGGGCGGGCAACTAAATTAATGAAAGGATAAATTCCCGCTAAAAGTGCCGCGGTAATTTTAGGCAGTTCAAACCATTCAACATAAAACATCGCCAGCATAGAGACCACAGCTAGCTCTGTTCCAAAGGTAACAAGGTATGCCCAGTCTAAAATAGCAACTTGTTTAAATTTATAGCGGTGTAATTCAGCAACAGGCTCTTTTAAAATATGAGCATTAATTTGCCATATTTTCCACACTTGAACTAAGTAGGTTGTAAGCAGCGCTAAATAAATAGCAACGGCAGTGGCTTGGGTTATTAGCCCCATGTTATTAGGGTCTAGCTTCCAAGTTAGCACGGCTAAAGCTAGATAAAGTGGAATGTTCATTATAATATAAAGAAACAAATCACTCTTTGAGGTAACCTCCATAGCTCCTGTTTTTTTAGGTTTAAAATAGGTTGAACCCTTAGGGGTATCCGTCACGCTTAAAAAGTAAAATACTCCGTAAGCCATTGCCGCGATACTGGCGAAGGTTATAGCATAACGCCAGCCATCTTCTCCGCCCATTGCAATCGCAATAAAAGGTAAGGTCATGGCTGCACCTGCGGAACCAAAGTTTCCCCAACCTCCGTATATGCCTTGTGCAAGCCCTGTTTGTTTAGCAGGAAACCATTCTGAAATCATGCGAATACCCACCACAAAACCAGCACCAATAAAACCTGATAAAAACCTTAATAATGCAAGCTCTTCATAAGTTTCTGCCCAAGCAAAGGCAATGCTAATGCTTCCACCTAAGATTAGTATGGCAGAGTACATGATTCTGGGTCCAAACTTATCGACCAGCATTCCTACGATAATTCTGGCAGGAATGGTCATGGCGACATTAAGAATAAGCAGAACTTGAGCTTGTTGCTTGGTTAATCCAAGGGCTTCTTGAATAAAAGGCATCATAGGGCCAAGCCCCAGCCAGACTACAAATGACATGAAGAAAGCAAGCCAAGTTAAGTGTAGTATGCGAAATTTTCCAGAAAAAGAAAATAGATTAAATTTATTATCAGGGTTTGACACGCTTCATTCCTTATCCCAAATACCTACTTATAAAACTGGCATACAGCCCAGAACTTGCCCGTTACCTATTCACAAACAATGCCAGATTAAGGGATCTCTTAATAACTAAGGTTATTTGCAAATGCCTGGCTAACAAGATTTAGCACTCTATATCCAGTTTCTAAGTAGGGATTTAGGGTTATATTTTTTAAACTTATTTAGCGGTAATAAGAATTAATCGTACCAAGTTATATTATTGGCACTAATATCAAAGCCTTAGTTGAGATAATGTTATTTACCTTGTGGGTTTTAATTGTGCTTTGTTCTATTATGGAACTTTTTTACATGCATTTTGGTGCGTTAGACCATATTTAAGTATTTTTTGTAAAGGTGTGTTGCTATAACTTTATGATATTAAACAGGTTTGTGTGTATTTATGCTTGATGGCATGGTTGATGCTTTTTTGCAGCGCAATGTATTTAAGAAGAAAAAGATGAAACAAAAATTAATCCTTATTGGTTCAGGAATGGTAGGGGCAAGATTTATTGAAAAGCTCTTGCAAGAGGCTAATGAGCAATATGAAATTCAAGTGTTTAATAAAGAGCCTAATGGTGGTTACAACCGAATTATGCTTTCTCCTGTTCTTTCAGGCGAAAAACCACTTTCAGATATTATGACTCATGACAGTGATTGGTTTGCACAGAAAAATGTTAAATTGCATATCAGCACCGAAATAGTTTCCGTAGACAAGCAAAGCAAAACAGTTACAACAGATTTTGGCGATGTTTATTCGTATGACAAGCTAGTTATTGCAACGGGTTCTAATCCTTTTATTATTCCTGTTCCAGGACATAAATTACCAGGTGTGGTTGCATTTAGAGACATTGGTGATGTTAATACCATGCTTGCAACGGCTAAAAACAAACAAAAAGCAGTGGTTATTGGCGGCGGTTTATTAGGTCTTGAAGCGGCTAATGGCTTAATAAAGCAAGGAATGGATGTTACGGTAGTGCATTTGGGAAATGTTTTGATGGAAGTGCAAATGGATGAGGTTTCAGGTGGATTGTTAAAAGCAAATCTTGAGGTCAATGGAATGAAATTTGCCATGCCAGCACAAACTGCAGAAATTCTCGGCAAAGATTATGTTACAGGTGTAAAATTCGCCGACGGCAGTCAAATAGATACAGATTTAGTCGTTATGGCAGTAGGTATTCGCCCTAATATAGGGGTTGGTCAAAAGTTAAATTTAGACATTAACCGCGGAATTTTAGTGAATGATCATCTTGAAACCTCTGCTAAAGATATTTATGCACTGGGTGAATGTGTTGAACATCGCGGAGTGGTTTATGGTTTAGTTGCCCCCTTGTATGAACAAGCACAGGTGTTAGCAGAAAATTTAACGGGCAAAAAATCATCCTACCAAGGTAGCTTTATCTCTACAAAATTAAAGGTAACAGGTATCAGCTTGTTTTCGGCAGGAGATTTTCAGGATTCAGCAGAATCAGAATCTTTGGTTTATAAAGACTTAACTCAAAACATTTATCGGAAAATTGTTTTAAAAGATAACAAGGTTCAGGGTGCAGTCATGTTTGGCGATGTTAGCGGTTCTAATTGGATATTTGATAATTTGGTAGAGCAAAGAGATATGTCAGGCTATCGAGATACATTGGTATTTGGTGAAGGTTTTGATCCTTCTATACAAAAAGTAAGAGAAGTAGAAGTAAAGGAAGAAAATAGCATGAACAAGCAAAAAATAGTCGTTATTGGAAATGGCATGGTAGGGCATAATTTTATTGAAAAGTTAGTTGCCAGTGAAGGTTATGATAACTTTGAAGTTCATACTTTTTGTGAAGAGCCCAGAGTCGCTTATGATCGAGTTTATTTATCCTCTTATTTTTCTGGCAAAACCGCAGAAGACCTTTCTTTAGTTAAACCAGGTTTTTATGAAGAAAATAATGTCACAATTTACATGAATGATAAGGCTGTTGATGTTGATATAAAAGAGAAAACAGTTACCTCTCAAGCAGGTGTAATCATCTCTTATGACAAACTTATTATGGCAACAGGTTCTTTCCCATTTGTGCCGCCTATCAAAGGTAATGACCGTGAAGGTTGCTTGGTTTATCGTACCATTGAAGACTTAGAAGCCATGAAAGCCGTTGCCGCCAAAGGGAAGGTGGGTGTCGTGGTCGGAGGAGGCCTGCTTGGGCTAGAAGCCGCCAAAGCTTTGGTAGACTTAGGGCTTGATACGCATGTCGTTGAGTTTGCACCGCGTTTAATGCCAGTGCAATTAGATGACGGTGGTTCTGCCCTGCTAAAGCGTAAAATTGAAAATTTAGGGGTAACGGTTCATGCCTCAAAGGCAACCAATGTAATTCAAGCGGGTAAAAACTGCATGAATAAAATGGTTTTTGCTGATGGAGAAGAGCTTGAAACCGATATGGTGTTATTCTCAGCAGGAATTCGTGCCCGTGATGACCTAGCCAAAAAAATAGGTCTAGAGCTAGGTCCTCGTGGCGGAATTGTTATTGATGACCAATGCAAAACAAATCATAAAGATATATTTGCCATAGGTGAATGTGCTTTGCATGAAGGCATGATTTATGGTCTGGTTGCTCCAGGTTATGCTATGGCACAAGCGGTTGTTAACCAGCTTAATGCCGAGCCTGGAAGTTTTACGGGTGCAGACATGAGTACCAAGCTAAAGTTAATGGGAATAGATGTCGCATCAATTGGTGATCCGCACGGTACAGATGAAAATGCACTGTCTTATGTGTATGAAAATGGGCCAGAAGAAATTTATAAAAAGATTGTGGTAACACCAGATGGCAAAAAACTATTAGGAGCGGTGTTGGTAGGAGATGCCGAAGATTTTGGTAATCTTTTACAAATTATGCTCAATGATATGGATTTACCAGAACATCCTGATATGCTCATATTACCTAATCGTGATGGTTCTGGAGGGGGAGATTTATTTGGTCCTGATGCTCTACCAGACACCGCTCAACTTTGCTCTTGCTATGATGTTTCCAAGGGCGACATTGTGAATGCTGTTGAAACGGGCTGTTGCACCATGGCAGACATTAAAGCATCTACTGAAGCAGGAGCTGGGTGTGGTGGTTGTATTCAACTGGTTACCAATGTACTAAACAACGAGCTTGAAAAACGCGGTGTAGAAGTTAATACCGATATTTGTGAACATTTCAAGCATACTCGCCAAGAGTTGTATCATATTTGTCAAGTTGAAGAAATTAAAGATTTTGACTCTTTAATTTCAACGCACGGCTCAGGCTATGGTTGTGGAGTATGCAAGCAAGCATCGGGCAGCATTTTCGCATCACTTTGGAATGTCTATGCACTTGAAGCAGACAACATTCCACTGCAAGATACTAACGACAATTACCTTGGAAACATGCAAAAAGATGGCACCTACTCGGTTATTCCACGAGTTCCAGGTGGAGAAATTACCCCTGATAAGTTAATTGTATTAGGTGAAGTTGCCAATAAATATAAACTCTACACCAAGGTTAATGGTGGACAACGAATTGTATTATTTGGTGCTCAGATGAATGACCTGCCATCTATCTGGAAGATATTGATTGACGCGGGCTTTGAATCAGGTCAAGCCTATGCCAAGTCATTGCGTACGGTAAAGTCTTGCGTTGGTTCTACTTGGTGTCGCTTTGGATTAGACGATTCCGTTACCATGGCTATTGAGCTAGAGAACCGTTATAAAGGCGTGCGTTCACCACATAAATTGAAGATGGGTGTCTCTGGTTGCACCAGAGAGTGTGCCGAAGCTCAAGCAAAAGATATAGGCTTGATTTCAACTGAAAATGGCTGGAACTTGTTTGTTTGTGGTAATGGTGGCATGAAGCCGCGTCATGCAGACTTGTTTGCAACAGATTTAACCAAAGAAGATGTTTTTAAATACATTGATCGCTTGCTAATGTTTTACATTAAAACTGCCGACAAGTTGCAACGCACCGCAACTTGGATGGATAACCTAGAAGGTGGCTTATCTTACCTACAAGATGTAGTAATCAATGATTCTCTTAATATGGCCAATGAGCTAGAAGCACAGATGAAAGCTCTGCAAAGCACCTACAAATGTGATTGGAAGACAGCGATTGAAAACCCAGAGTTTACCAAGCGTTTCCGCTCCTTTGTTAATGTTGATTCACCATCTGAGCAACTTTTTGTGCAAGAGCGTGGTCAAATAAGACCTGCTACCGAATCAGAGAAGTTGTCAGGTGTTGCGGTAGAGATTAAGAAAATAGCATAACGGAGATAATAACAGCGTGTTTAAGTGTTGTTTTCATGTTTATTATAGCGTTTTAAGGGTTGGTTTTTACCAGGCCTGGTAAAAATAAAAAGGAATTTTAAAATGAGTAAGTTTATAAAAATATGTTCTACCGAAGATTTAGTGAAAAACTCTGGCGTAGCCGCATTAATTGAAAACACTCAGATTGCCTTGTTTTATATTAATGACAAAGTTTATGCCTTAAATAACTTTGATCCCATTGGTAAAGCAAATGTTATGTCGCGTGGCATGATAGGAGATTTTAAAGGTGAGCTCATGGTTGCTGCCCCTCTACAAAAGCAACGCTACAGCTTAAAAACAGGAAATTGCTTAGATGTAGAAGGGGTGGTTATTGCTACCTATGAAGCAAAAATAGAAAATAACCAAGTTTTTGTTAATTTTTAGAGACACCCTATAACCCAATGTTAAAAAATAAAGTAATCGAAACAACCTGCCCCTATTGTGGAGTAGGTTGTGGAATGGATATTACCCCCAAAGTTAAACAAACATCCACTCGCAATGTTGAAAATATCCAAATTAAAATTGTTGGTAGTGAAGCTCACCCAGCAAATCTAGGTCGTTTATGCGTTAAAGGATCTTCGGCTGGAGAAACGCTAGATTTTGACGGTAGAATGCTAAACCCGCAAGTAAAGGGTAAAGAGGTAACTTGGGACTCTGCTCTAGAAACGGTTGCCAATAAATTTAGCTCAGTCATCGCAGAGCATGGTTCAGATGCAGTCGCTTTCTATGTTTCTGGACAATTTTTAACTGAAGACTACTATATTGCCAATAAACTCATGAAAGGCTTTATGGGTACGGCCAATATAGATACCAATTCTCGTTTATGCATGGCATCAGCAGTGGTTGGCTACAAACGAGCTTTTGGTTCAGACACTGTTCCTTGTTCTTATGAAGACTTAGAGTTAGCAGATTTAATCGTTATTGTCGGCTCTAACACCGCTTGGGCTCACCCTATTGTTTATCAGCGCATTGCGGCAGAAAAACGCCGTCGTCCAGACATGAAAATTGTGGTAATTGACCCCAGAAAAACAGCCACCTGCGACATTGCCGATATTCACCTAGCCTTAAAACCTGGTACAGATGCCGTGTTATTTAATGGTCTCTTAGCTTATTTATCACAATCTCAAGCCTTAGATAAAGAATTTATTGCCAATAATACCGAAGGTTTTGAAAGTGCTATATTAAAATCACAAGAACAGCAATTCTCGGTTGCTAAAGTTGCTAAAG
>CAYLXI010000026.1:0-4500 GCA_964387695.1 uncultured Piscirickettsiaceae bacterium | reverse complement strand
AGTGCTATATTAAAATCACAAGAACAGCAATTCTCGGTTGCTAAAGTTGCTAAAGATTGTGATGTCGCACCAAACGAGCTTCAAGAATTTTTTGACTGGGCAGTTAATCATCCAAAAATGGTTACACTTTATTCACAAGGAATCAATCAGTCATCTTCTGGAGTAGATAAATCTAACGCCATTATTAATTGTCACTTAGCAACGGGCAGAGTCGGTAAAGTAGGAACAGGTCCTTTTTCTATTACAGGCCAGCCCAACGCAATGGGAGGGCGAGAAGTGGGTGGGTTAGCCAATCAGTTAGCTGCCCACATGGATTTTTCTAAACCAGAAAATATTGATTTAGTTTCTCGTTTTTGGCAAGCCAGCAACATGGCACAACATAATGGCTTAAAAGCGATTGATATGTTTGAAGCGGTTGGCAAAGGAAAAATTAAAGCCATTTGGATTATGAACACCAATCCAGTGGTCTCTATGCCAGATGCCGACGCAGTTAAACAGGCCTTGCTAGAGTGTGAAATGGTGGTGGTCTCTGACTGTATGCAAAACACAGACACCACTCAGGTCGCAGATGTATTGTTACCCGCCTTAACTTGGGGAGAAGTTGATGGCACGGTGACCAACTCTGATAGAACCATTTCTCGACAGCGTAAATTTATGCAAGGCCCTGAAAATGCCAAAGCAGATTGGTGGATATTAACCCAAGTTGCCAAAAAAATGGGCTTTACAAAAGAGTTTAATCATCAATCTGTTGCTGATATCTTTAGAGAGCATGCGGCACTATCTGGGTTTGAAAACCACGGTAAACGAGATTTTGATATTTCATTACTAGACAAAATTACCGAAGAAGAATACGCCTCCTTAAAATCTTTTCAATGGCCTTTAACCGCCAAAAACCCTCATGGAACAGCAAGAATGTTTAGTGATGGTAAGTTTTTTACTGCCACAGGCAAGGCACAATTTATTGCCATAACGCCACGATCACCTGCTCACCCAACTAGCAAAGACTTTCCTTTAATTTTAAACTCTGGACGAGTCAGAGACCAATGGCATACCATGACCAGAACGGCTAAAACGGCAAAATTAATGGCACATAAAGATGAGATTTATGTCACGGTTCACCCTCAAGATGCCCAGAAGTATAAACTTATTGATGGAGAATTAGCTAAATTAACCAGCCCACTTGGTGAAGATAAAATTGTTATAGCACGAGTAGAAATCTCTGACTCAACCCGAATTGGAAGTCTATTTGTTCCCATTCATTGGACAGCACAATATTCTAGTCACGGCAGGATTGATGTGTTGGTACAACCTGTTGGAGATCCACTTTCAGGTCAACCAGAATCAAAGCATTCCCCAGTTAAAATTGAACCTTTTATTGCAAAATGGCACGGTTTTATTTTAAGTCGTGAACCAATTATCACCCAAGATTTAGAGTATTGGGTAAAAGTAAAAGGCAAAGAATTTTATCGCTATGAAATAGCTGGATTAAAACCTCTCAAAACGACTTCTGCATGGGCAGACAATATTTTAGGAACAGCGGGCAATAAATTACAATATGAAGACATAACAGGCAAACGATATCGAGCCGCAAGAATAGTTGATAATCGCCTAGCCTCTGTTATATTTATAGCACCTAGTATAGATTTACCAAGTCGTGGTTGGTTAGGATCAACTTTTTCAAAACAAGAAATAGACAGTAAAACTCGCTTAAGCCTATTAGCGGGTAAACAATCTGGAGCTAAAGATGAAGGTAAAATTATTTGCTCTTGTTTCGGAATAGGTATTAACACCATTGTAGAGTGCATTAAAGAAAATAAACTAACTTCTGTTGATGCCATAGGAAAATCTTTAAAAGCAGGCACAAATTGTGGTTCTTGTGTCCCTGAATTAACAGAAATATTATTGGCAACAGAGCTTAAGCCCAAATTCCTACTTAGAAACTGAATATAGCGGGCAAGGGCAAGGGCTAGTGCTATGTGCCATTTTTATAAGTAGGGATTTGGATTAAGAGATTTGGATTAAATAAGGAATTTTACAAAAGTGGATTACTTGCCTATATTTGTAAATATTAAAAATCAACATTGTATTATTGTTGGTGGCGGGTCGGTGGCTGCTCGCAAAGCAGATTTATTTATTAAGTCTGGTGCCATCGTTACGGTTATTGCTCCAGAGCTTAAAATAGAAATGAAACATCATTTGTCTCACAGTAAAATTATTTGGGAAATGGGAAAGTTTTCTGCGAAAGCCATGAAACCTCTTTGCAAGCCTAAATATGTTATTTGTGCAACAGACGAAGAAGCCGTAAATCAAGCAGTACACCAGTATTGTCAAACACATAATATTCCTGTAAATGTTGCTGATAGAACCGAATTGTGTGATTTTATTTTACCCGCTATTGTAGATCGCAATCCAATGACAATCGCCATTTCTACTGGCGGTCGTTCTCCTGTATTAGCTCGTTTAATGAAGGCTCGCTTAGAAACCATGATTCCTGCTGGTTTTAGCTATTTAACCGATTTAGTGGGGCGTTATCGTCAAAAAGTTAAAAATGCCATTCCTAGTTTAGAGGGCCGAAAAGCTTTTTGGGAGAGCTTACTAGAAGGGGCGTTTATTGATAAAGTAGTGCAAGGAAAAAATGCTGAATTAGAAATAGAACAACGCATTACTTATGTCACTAAAAATGGACAATTAAAACCCAAAGGAGAAGTCTATTTAATTGGAGCAGGTCCAGGAGACCCAGATTTGATGACTTTTAAAGGATTGCGTTTATTACAGCAAGCCGATGTTATTTTGTATGACCGCTTAGTCGCTCCACAAATTATTGATATGGCACGGCGTGAAGCAGAACGAATTTATGTCGGTAAAAAAGATAAATTTCATGCAGTTGAACAAAATAATATCGCCCTAATGATGGTTAAACTAGCTAAAGAAGGAAAGCGAGTCGCTAGGCTTAAAGGTGGAGATCCATATATCTTTGGTCGTGGAGCAGAAGAAGTTGAAATTTTGGTGCAACATGACATTTCTTATGAAGTAGTTCCAGGTATTACAGCAGCGTCGGGCTGTTCTATTTATGCAGATTTTCCTTTAACCCATCGAGATTATTCCCAATCAGTTTCTTTAGTAGCAGGGCATCAGCAATCAGGAGCTGAGGCAATTGACTATGCTAGATTAGCCAATTCAGGCGATACAATGGTTTTTTATATGGGAGTAAAAAACGCCCCTAAAATTCAAACAGGATTAATTCAGCACGGAATGGATGAAAACACTCCCGTAGCCATTATTGAAAAAGGCACAACCCCAGAACAAAAAAATACTTTTTGTGTTTTAAAAACCCTAAAGACAACGATTGAATCACAAAATATTGCCCCCCCTGCATTGATTATTGTAGGAGAAGTTATTAAAGTTCGTGATAGGCTGCTTTATAAAACACAAGGTCTTAAAAATGGATGATCATCCCTTTGCAAATTATTTAAGGATTTTAGGTAAAGGCCCTAAAAGCCGTCGTTCATTAAACCAAGAAGAAGCAACCGAAGCTTTACAGATGATTTTGTCTAATGAGGTTACAGATAAGCAGTTGGGAGCTTTTTTATTGTTAATGCGTGCAAATGGTGAATCTCAAGATGAGCTAATAGGCTTTGTAAAAGGTTTGCGTCGTTATTTAAAGTTGGAAAATAAACCTTCTAAAATAGATTTAGACTGGGCTGCTTATGCTGGAAAATGGCGTTACCCGCCTTATTTTTTATTAAGCATTAAATTACTAATTGAGCAGGGATACAAAATTATTTTACATGGAGATTCAGGTCAATTTAACAATAGACAATATGCCCAAGACTTTTTGCAACTCCTAGGTTTTACACAAGCAAGATCAATTAAAGAAGCGAGTCAATTACTAGAAGAGGGCAAAGCAACCTATTTACCACTACAAAATTTTGCTCCGCAATTGCGAGAAATTCTACATTTAAAATCTGAACTAGGGGTTAGAACCGTTTTTAATACTGCAGTTAAATTATTAAACCCTCTTAATGCCAGATTTGCTATACAAGGAATTTATCATAAAGGAGTTGAAAACCTGCATCACGCCTCAGCATCAATCAACGGAATTGAAAAAAACCTTGTTTTTAAAGGTGAAGGGGGAGAGCCAGAAATGAGACCCGATGCACTAACCCATTTATATTTTTCAGAATATGACAAAGAAAATAAGAAAAAAGAACACAACGCATTAAAAGACATTAAATGTAGAGGTATTATTGAACGACAAATTCGTCCAAATACTTGGAAAACACAAGATTTACTTGGGTTATGGCAAGGAGAATATAAAGATGTTTATGGAAAACATGCCGTGATTGCAACCACAGCAGTTGCTTTAATGTTGTTAGAAGATTTTTCTTTAGATGTAGCCTTAGAAAAATCAACAATTCTATGGGAAACTAGAACCCAAATCCCTGCTTAAGGAAGAACTTAATAACTAAGATTATTTTATACTGGCTAAACGAGCCGATA
>CAYLXI010000025.1:0-16492 GCA_964387695.1 uncultured Piscirickettsiaceae bacterium | reverse complement strand
ATTTCATTTTCAAGGTCTCTACTTAATTAATTTGAGTGGCTTTTAAAATAATAATTGGTTTAGTGGGTACATCGCCCATGCCATTTTTAAATCCCGTTTTTTCGGTTCTTTTGAAAAATGAGTGGGTAAGTTACAATCAATCGAGCCTGCCCCCATTGATTTCATTGATTTGGTCTGTAAAAACTTCACCCAATAATATGTGATATGTTTTGGTCGTTTCTGGGGATAAATCGGGGATTAAATCTGCCGAAGTCGTCGTAATAATATGCTGAATATTTAAGCAGTCTAGCAGTTTTAATAAGGTTAAGCGATGATTTTTATCAAGCTCCGCAGGTAGGTCGTCAATTAACATAATAACAGGCTCTTTAGAGGTTTTTTCATAAAGAGAGGCTTGGGCTAAAAGCAAGGCACAAACAAACAGTTTTTGTTGCCCGCGAGATAGTTTTAATATAGCCTCTTGCGAGCCGATGCGAAAGCGTAAATCAGCACGATGACAACCATACTGTGTAAAGCCTTGTTGAGAATCTTTAGGGTAGTTTTCAGCTAATAAAGCCGCTAAACTTGACGACTGTTTTGGCCATCCAGAGCGATAATGTATCGCGACATCTTCCGTAATTTCAGGCATGAGTGCGGAACAAAACTCCGTTAAATAGGGAGTGAGCTGCACCACATATTCTTGACGAATTTTGTGAATTTCTTCTGCCACTTCAACCAACTGTTTATCCCATAAAGTGGTTTGAGATTTGGGTATCTTTTTGCGTAAAGCATGATTTCTTTGTTTAAGAATTCGTTGATAATTACGCCATAATGGCATAAAGTCTGGCGTTTGATAGAACCCTCCCCAATCAAGAAAATTTCGCCTTGCTTTAGGGCCTTCTTCCAATAAACGATGACTTTCAGGTGTAAGTAACTGAACAGGAAGTTTATTGGCTAATTCAGATTGACTGTACAGTCTGTCTCCATTAAGCTTAAGAATTGACCCTTGCTCTGAACGGCTTAATCCCAGTTTGTGTGCTTGAGATTGTTGCTCTACCTGTGCAAACAAAACCAGCTCTGCTTGGCCTTGCTGAATAAGGTGACTAGGTTTTTTTGTTCTAAATGAACGACCTGTTGATAAGACCCAAATCCCTTCAATAATGGAAGTTTTACCTGCTGCATTATCACCCACAATTAAATTTAACTTAGGGGAGAAAGAGAGCTGAATTTGATTCAGATTACGAAATTTCTGTAGAGTTAGTTGAGTAATTTTAGCCATAGAGTATTTGGACAAAAAGTTGCTTCAGTTTAAATGAAAGGGTCGTTATCCAGCACAATATTGGATAGGCAATAAAACCAAATTCTTTACTCAAACCCTTGCTTAAAAACCCTTGCTTAGAAACTAGATATAGAATGCTAGAGCTTGTTCGCTAGGCGTTTGCAAAGGTCTCTAATAGCCTAAATTAGGTTAAACGGGCAAGGTCTGGTGCTATGTGCCAGTTTCTAAGCAGGAATTTGGATTTAGTTCTATATACGCATCGGCATAATAACATGTTGACACTTACATGCATCCGTTTGGGTCTCAAATAAACAGCTGCTGTTGGCATCTTTTAAGAGTAACGTAACCAGTTCATCATCTATGGAATTTAAAACATCAAGCAAGTAGTTAACATTAAAGCCAATTTCCATTTCTGGGCCTTGGTAGTCAATCGCCATGTCTTCATGAGACTCATCTTGTTCAGAATTTTGAGCGTGAACAGACAGTAAATTTGAAGCCAAAGCAAAACGAATGCCTTTAAATTTATCATTAGATAGAATGGCAGAGCGTTGCAACAAGCTTTTAAATAACTCGTAAGAAGTTTGAATGCTTTGATCATTATTTGCTGGAATAACTCGACGATAATCAGGAAAGCGTCCGTCTACCAGCTTGCAGGTAAAAATAGTGTCTTCTAGTTGTACCGTTAAGTAGTTTTTAGCTAAAGAAAACAGGATTAAAGTTTCATCATCCTTAACAAGTTTTTGTAGCTCTAAAACCCCTTTACGAGGCAATATAGCTTGGGTCGCACTTAAACCTTCAGTCTCTAACTGAGTGGTACAAGTAGATAAACGATGACCATCGGTCGCCACAACACGCAGTGACTGATTGCTAATATCAAATAGCATTCCATTTAAATAAAAACGAACATCCTGATTTGCCATAGCAAATGCGGTATTTTGAATAAGATGTTTTAATTGATTCTGCTGCATCGAAAAAGACAATTCTGTTTGGGTCAAATCCATAAGAGGAAAGTCTTCAGAGGGTAAAGTTGACAGTTTAAAACGCGATCTACCCGCAGAAAGGTTACAGCGAGAGCCTTCAAAGACTAATATTATAGTGAGTCCGCTAGGCAAAGAACGAACAATAGTAATTAATTTAATGGCTGGTATGGTAATCTCAAAATCACCTTCTGAAGATTCTAACTCCGTCTGTGCACGCGTTTCAATTTCTAGGTCTGAAGCCGTAACAGTCAAAATATTTTGCTTAACTTGTAATAAAACATTGCCTAAAACAGCCATGGTTTGGCGTTTTTCTACAACTCCTGATACCGTTTGTAAAACGCTTAATAAGTTTTCACGAGAAAGACCGATTTTCATACAAATACCCTTAAGTAGTTATGATTCTAATTAATGAAATAAAGTCATCATCAAAGCGATGATCCGTTTCACGCAATTCTTTTATTTTGCGCACCGCATGTAAAACAGTTGTGTGATCTCTTCCCCCAAAAGCATCCCCAATTTCAGGCAGGCTATGGCTTGTAAGTTCTTTAGCAATTCCCATTGCCATTTGCCTGGGTCTAGTGATATTACGGGTTCTTTTTTTAGATAAAATATCTGCTACTCTAATTTTATAGTAATCGGCTACCGTTTTTTTAATGTTTTCAAGTGTAACCATCTTTTGTTGCAAAGCGAGCAAATCTTTTAGAGCTTCTTTAGCCAGTTCAATGGTGATCACTTGCTGGGTAAACTGTGAAAAAGCACCAACACGCTTCAAAGCTCCTTCTAAATCACGCACATTTCCTCGTAAGCGTTTTGCAATAAAGAAGGCTACTTCATTTGGTAAAGACAAGCCAAACTCGGTGGACTTTTTCATTAAAATTGCCACACGCATTTCAAATCCAGGCGGTTCTACAGCAATAGTAAGCCCCCAGCCAAAACGAGATTTAAGGCGATCTTCTAAGCCATCAACCGCTTTTGGAAAACGATCACTGGTTAAAATAACTTGTTTATTACCTTCTAAAAGGTGATTAAAAGTATGAAAAAACTCTTCTTGAGACTGTTCTTTATTGGCAAAAAACTGAATATCATCAATTAGCAATGCGTCTAGAGAGCGGTAAAATCGTTTAAATTCGTCTATTTTATTGTGCCGCAAGGCATTGACCATATCTGCAACAAACCGTTCTGAATGAAGATAAACTACACGAGCATTGGGGTTATCATGTAATAACTGGTTGCCAATAGCATGCATTAAATGGGTTTTACCCAAGCCCACTCCGCCATAAATAAAAAATGGGTTATAGCTTCCTCCAGGGTTTTCAGAAACCTGTCTTGCCGCCGCCGCTGCAAGTTGATTGGCCTTACCTTGTACAAAAGAATCAAAGGTGAAGTTTTTATTTAGGTTGTTTTTAATACTATTTTTAGGTGCAGAAGTAGCTAATCTTTTGGAAGATAAAGCTGAAGAAATATTAGGCCTTAAAGGCTGGGGGATTTCTTCAGGTATTTCCTCTAAATCATAATCACCAACAATTAATTTTAATTCTGGCGTATTAATTGGGGCAACGAGAACAATAGCCTCTTTGATTTGAGGCATTAAACTTTTCTTTACCCAGTCTAGGATAAAAGGCGAAGGTGCCATAAGCTGAATAATATTATCTTCTTCAACAGCTCTAAGCGGCAAAATCCAAGTATGATATTGCTGATCATTGAGAAGATTTTCTAGTTGTTTTAGGGCTTGAGGCCAAATAGTAGACAAATTTTAATGCTCTTAATTTAATTATTAAGGTCTTTATACAAATCAGTGCCGTGAAAAAATCAGATAAAACTTGACCTTCATTTAGATAAAAACATCGGTGATAAATAGCGTGTTATTTATGCCCCAAATTCCTACTTATAAAACTGGACTGTACAAAAGTTTAAGGTGATTTAATAAAAAACTATTATACCTGTGAATAAGTTTTAAAAACACCCCTTGACTGTGGATAAGTGCATGACAAGACCTGTGGATAACCTGTTATAAACATTAGCTATCTTAATGAAACTTAATGTTTTATTTTGTAGATTAAACTTTAATTTAAATTAAAATTAAAAACATATCCACATCCCTACTTAAAAACTGAATATAGCACGAGAAAGAGAGGGTTGTGATATATTTTCTAAGTAGGGACTAAGCTATTGATTAAGCGATTCCTTGGGAGCCGCTTAACACTTCTTTACTATCGTAATATCAACTTTTTCACTAAAAATATAAAGTATTAAGACATTCTTTCGTTATAATGATTATTGTCACAAGTATCTCAAATCCCTACATAGGAAGTTGGCATATAGCACCAGCCTTTGCCCGCTATATATTTACAAAATATGCCCGCTTAACATACGACTAACGCCTAGCGAAGAAGCTCTAGCACTCTATATCCAGTTTCTAAGTAGGGATTGGAGTTGTATATTGAGAACACCCTAAAAGAGTATATTTATGCCAGATAAAGCAAAAAAAATCTTATATCAAGACTTGGTTACACACTCTCGCTACAATACTAGCGAAATCAGTTACGATGAACTTAACCACTGTTCTTATTCAGCTTATCCCAAGTATCGCATCAGCCTAGTCGATGCCTATCGACTTATTCGACCCTACCTTCAGTCAAAAATTTTTGAACAATTAAAGGCTGTTATGCCTCTAACCGTTTATTTGGTTTTATTCCAAACCTTAATTCTGAAAGAGCCTATTGTTAATGCGATGACAGTGACAGGAGGCTTAGTTGCGGTTGTCATTGGGCTGATGATATTCATGGAAGGCTTACGCTTAGGACTTATGCCATTTGGAGAAGTTATTGGCAATAAACTCCCACAAAAATCGACCTTACCCGTGGTGCTATTGATTGTTTTTTTATTGGGAATAGGAGTGACTTTTGCCGAACCTGCTATTGGAGCATTAAAAATTGCAGGAGCCAATGTTAACCCTTATCAAGCCCCTTATTTATACGCGATATTAAATCAATGGACAGAAGTGCTTGTTTTAGTGGTGGGTATTGGAGTAGGTATTGCCGCTGTATTAGGAACGCTTCGTTTTTTATATGGATGGAGTCTAAAACCACTTATATTTATGACCGTAGTGCCAACTCTATTATTAACCGCCTACAGCATGCAGGATGAGCAGCTAAGCCTGATAATAGGTTTAGCTTGGGATAGTGGTGCTGTAACAACTGGCCCTGTTACCGTCCCCTTAGTTTTAGCATTAGGAATAGGCATAGCCGCAGCGGCAGGAAGTGGAAATCAATCCTTGTCTGGGTTTGGCATTGTTACCCTAGCCTCTTTGTTTCCTATTTTAGGGGTGTTATCTTTAGCTATTTATATCCAAGCAACCGTGCCTGTTGATGTCATTTTAGCTAATATCAGTCAAGTTCAAGAAGTAAGCACCGCTTGGCATCAACAAACGCCTTATGTTGAAATAGTTTCAGGCCTGCGTTCAATCGTACCTTTAATGCTTTTTCTAGGCATTGTTTTATTGGTTGTTTTAAAAGAAAAACTACCTAATGCTAAAGTGGTATTACTGGGGCTTGCTTTTGCTATTATTGGGATGATTGTTTTTAATATAGGCTTAACTTATGGTTTATCTGAGTTAGGAAGTCAAGCAGGATCTAAGCTGCCAAACGCATTTATTCAAGTAGAGGGAGAGCCTTTATCTCCTTTATACTGGTTTGGGTTGGGTATTGGTATTGCTCTAATTTTTTCTTTTGCTCTAGGGTTCGGCGCCACTTTAGCAGAGCCTGCATTAAATGCTCTGGGATCAACCGTTGAGAGATTAACCAACGGAGCTTTTAAAAAGAAAACCCTAATGTTGGCTGTATCTGTCGGAGTAGGGGTAGGCATTGCTGTTGGAGTAATTAAAATTATTTTCGACTTGCCCTTGGCATGGATTTTAATCCCCGCTTATTTTGTAGCTTTAATCTTAACCATTTTCTCAACAGAAGAATTTGTAAATGTTGCTTGGGACAGTGCTGGGGTAACAACAGGGCCTGTTACCGTCCCTCTAGTGCTTGCCATGGGGCTAGGGCTAGGGCAGGCCGTTGGAGTAGTTGAGGGGTTTGGTATCTTATCTATGGCTTCTGTCGGCCCTATTATTTCAGTAATGCTGACAGGATTATGGGTTAAGTATAGAGAGAATAAATCAGACGAAGCCTTTTTATAACGACAAAAAAAAGTCTAGTCTTGGTATCATGGATAGAATGCCAAAGAGACTAAAAATATAGTTATCTAGGAAACAAAATGCAAAAAACTAAATCACTCATACAAAAAGAAATGACCATCTTAACAGAGGTTTCTTTAATTACCTGCATGACTCAAAAAGGCATGGCCGATCAGGTCGTTGAAGCCGCTAGAAAAGCAGGAGCACAAGGAGCTTCAGTTCACTTTGGTCGAGGAGCAGGGGTAAGAGAACGCTTAGGGCTCCTAAGCATTACGGTTGAGTCAGAAAAAGAAATTATTCAAATCATCGTTTCTAAGCAACAGCAAGAAGAAGTTTTCTCTGCCATGTTTAGTGCAGGAAATCTGGACACTCCAGGTATGGGTATTATCTTTGTAACGCATTTAGAAAAAGTAGCCACCTATATTCCTAAAGAAATTTTAACCAAAATTGAAAACGATCGCCTGAGAAAAGGGGGAGCGGATGAATAGCACCTTAAACTATAAAAAGCATTGTCAAGCGGCTAAACTGATTAGCTGCGTGATGGAACGAGGGCACGGGGAATCTGTAGTTCAGGCCTTATATCAAAAAAAACACATACTAAGCATTGAGTATTCAACAGGAAGAAATCAGCAAGCACCCATGGGGCTAAAAGAATGGCATGAAGTTGATATGCTAACGGCCGTTGTTTCACCTGAGTATGCCGAAGAAGTTTTTTATGACATGTATCATCTCGCTAAAATTGGGGAAACTGAAGAAGGCATGATTTTTCAAATGGATCTTTTGTCCTCAACCAATTATGCCTTACCTGACTTGACCGAAATCATGATCTTTAATGAAAAAGAAGGCGTAAATTGATAATGAGGTCGGCTTGATTATGTAAGCGAAACATCACTATTATAAGCTTAATAACTAAGGTTATTTTATACGGGTAAAAAGTGCCTATGTTTTCTCTGTTTATATCACTTATTTTGTGGTTTCTGATAATGTCTAATGATGTGAGATATTATAGTGAAAGCAGAAAAAACCACTTAACCCATTGTTTTTAGTCATAAAAAAACCCGTATGAGACGGGTTAATTATCGAATTTGGTGATGGACTAGGGATTCGAACCCCAGGAGGGCTACAAACCCTCAACAGTTTTCAAGACTGCCGCCTTCAACCACTCAGCCAGTCCACCATGTTATTATGGTACGTATTATAAAGACCTCTCATGTTTTTGCAAGGCGTTTATACATTTTTATAAAATAAGGTTCCTTTCTCTCTTGTCCCAGCTTTTTTATAAGATTTTTATTCCATTCAGATAAGGCTGTAATACTTTTGGAACGCGAATAGAGCCGTCGGCATTTTGATAGTTTTCTAGCAAAGCCACCAAGGTTCTCCCTACGGCTAAACCAGAGCCATTTACTGTATGGACAAGCTGAGGTTTGTTGACTCCTTCTGCCCTGTATCTGGCTAATAAACGGCGAGATTGAAAAGTTTCAAAATTTGAACAAGATGAAATCTCACGATAGGTATTTTGCCCGGGAAGCCAAACTTCTAAATCAATTGTTTTGGATGCCGAAAAACCCATATCTCCTGTACATAAAGACATCACTCGGTAAGGCAACTCTAGCTTTTGCAAAATAGCTTCGGCATGGCTAGTAAGATCTTCTAAAGCTTCAAATGATTTATCTGGGTGAACAATTTGCACCATTTCTACTTTTTCAAATTGGTGTTGGCGAATCAACCCACGAGTGTCTTTGCCATAAGATCCTGCTTCGGAACGAAAACAAGGAGTGTGCCCCACCATTTTAATTGGTAGCTCTGACTCTTCGACTATTTTATCTCTAAATAGATTGGTTATAGGTACTTCAGCGGTTGGAATTAGGTATAGGTCACGGTCACGGGTGTCGTGTTCGTCATGTTTGGCAATTTTGTAGAGGTCTGCTTCAAACTTGGGAAGCTGGCCTGTGCCTTGTAGGCTGTCTTGATTAACTAGATAAGGCACATAAACTTCTTCATAGCCATGCTCTTGGCTGTGAGTGTCGAGCATAAATTGTGTTAACGCTCTTTGGAGCTTGACCATTGGCCCTTTTAACACGGAGAACCTTGCGGATGCAATCTTAACCGCTGCGTCATTGTCAAACCATCCGCGCTGCTCTGCTAGGTCTACGTGATCTTTAGGGGTAAAATCAAGCGTGGGTGGTTGACCCCATTTGCTAACTTCAACATTATCTTCTTCACCTTCTCCTAAAGGTGTGCTGTCATGAGGGATGTTGGGAATACCTAGGTAAAGGGTCTCTATTGCAGTTAAAACGACTTCGGTAGAGTTTTTTGCCTGGTCAAGTTGTGACCCTAGGCTTTCAACTTCTGCTAAAAGCGGGGCAATGTCTTTGCCTGATGCCTTAGCTTTGCCGATATTTTTTGAGCGGCTATTGCGTTCTGCCTGTAAATTTTGCATTTTGGCTTGCAGCTCTTTACGCAACATTTCCAGTTCGTTTATTTTTTCTACCTCTAACTCAAACCCACGAGTTTTTAGCTTGGTGGCAATGGTTTTTAGCTCACTTCTGAGTAATTTGGCATCTAACATATAAATTTTTCTCTAAATATAAAATGGGGTTTAAGCAAGCCTGCTATACAAATTGTTTTCCTGTCCATATTCCTAGCCATACCGCAAAAATACAGACAATAACGCTTAGAGCAATATTAACAAGGGCTTTATTTATTTCACCTGCTTGTAAGTATAGGTAGGTTTCAAATGAAAAGGTTGAAAAGGTGGTAAAAGCACCTAAAAAACCTACCATAATAAATGCACGCATTTCTACTGAAGATTGAAATTTATCTATCATCAATATCATTAATAATCCGATTGCAAAAGAGCCTAGAACATTGACGGCTAAAGTTCCCCAAGCAAAATCTTTTCCTAGCCAAAGGTACATTTGATTAGAAACCCAAAAGCGAGAGACTGCTCCTAATCCGCCCCCCAAGGCAATAGCAATTAACTGTAAAGAATGCAGTGTTTGCATTATTTTGTTGGTGTTCTTTTATTAGAACTTTGTGCATCAAGCTGCTTTAAATGGCGCATTTTATCGGTTATTTTTATTTCTAAACCTCTATTTACAGGCTTATAATAGTCTCTTGGCAGCATTTCTTCTGGGAAATAGTTCTCTCCCGCTGCATAGGCTTCTGGCTCGTCATGTGCGTAACGATAGCCTTCTCCATAGTCCATTTGTTGCATAAGTTTCGTTGGTGCATTTCTTAAGTGTAAAGGGACATTGTAGCTGCCGTGCATTTTTATATCTTTTAACACAGCCTTATATCCCATATAAACCGCATTTGATTTAGGTGCTACGGCTAGGTAGGTGGCTGCATGTGCTAGGGCTAAGTCTCCTTCTGGTGATCCTAGGCGGTCATAGGCTTCTGCGGCATTAACCGCTACACCTAATGCGCGGTTGTCTGCATTGCCTATCTCTTCGCTCGCCATGCGAACCAAACGCCGTGCTAGGTAGCGTGCATCGACTCCGCCGTCTAACATTCTTACTAGCCAGTATAAAGCCGCGTCTGGGTCTGAGCCCCTAATGGATTTATGTAGTGCGGAGACTTGATCGTAAAAGGCTTCACCCCCTTTGTCAAATCGTCTCGTGCCTCCTTTTACCACTTCTTGGCAGTTTTTAAGGCTTAAATTTACCAGGCCTGGTAAGTTTAGGTCATTTTCGGCAAAGTCTAATGACTGTTCTAGCAAGTTTAATAGCCGCCGTGCATCGCCATCTGCGGCTTGTAATAATAGCTGTTTGGCTTTTTCTTCAAGCCGCAAGTCTATTTTATCTGTCGCTAACAAAAAATTTAAAGCAATGCTAAGAACCTTGGATAGCTCTTCCTCTTCTAGTGAACGAAGCACATAAACTCTGGCACGCGAAAGCAAGGCGTTATTTAGTTCAAAAGAGGGGTTTTCGGTGGTGGCTCCAATAAAGATAAAAGTACCGTCTTCAACAAAGGGCAAAAAAGCGTCTTGCTGTGCTTTGTTAAAACGGTGTACTTCATCTACAAAAAGTAATGTTCCTTGTTTGAACTGCTTTGCTTGTAGTTTTGCTTGTTCAACCGCTTCTCTAATTTGTTTTACGCCGTCTAACACGGCAGATAAGTTAATAAAATTAAAGTTAGATTGTTTGGCTATCAATTTTGCTAAGGTGGTTTTTCCTGTTCCAGGCGGACCCCAAAAAATCATGGAGTGCAAATTTCCTGTTTCAAACATTTTTGATAAAGCCCTGCCTTTTCCTAATAGGTGGGTTTGCCCAATATAATCTTTGAGTGATTGCGGGCGTAGTCTATCGGGTAAAGGTTTATATAAAGTTGTTGCCATGGCTAATTAACCGCTAAAGGCTGTCCAATTAAATCAATGCCTTTTGGCACTTTAAAGCTAAAAGTTGATTGTGGAATATAGCCATTAACTACGACATTTTTAAATTTAACTTTGGTTACTCTATCGGCACTTTGGTGCATATGCACCTCAACCATTTTGCCATCTTTCATTTTAATGTCTAGACTTTGAAAAAAAGTCATTTCTCTTGAACGCAAATTAAACCAAGATTCACCAGAATCTTGGTGCCGTATTATAATGCGATAACGCTGTTCAATCGGTTCATCAAACAACAACCAGCTTAATGGAAAATCTCTTTTGACTGAATACATGTCTCGCACAGTTACTTGATATAAATCTCTATCAAACACCCACAAATTAACACCATCGACCATAATATCTTGAGGCTCTGGCTTGGTATAAACCCACAATAATTTTCCTGGGCGTTGCAGTTTAAATGTTCCATAGGCTTCATTTTCTGTAAAAAACTCTTCTTCTGGCTGGGTTTGCCTAAAATCTGCCGAGAAGGTTTTAAGTTGATTTACAAAAGTTTGCAAATCGTTTTTATTTTTAGTGTCCGCTTGCACACTCACTGACATCAATAGCAAAACTATAATGGTTAAAAACTTATTCATTTAAATTCCTTTTCGGTAAATTCTTTTTCGGCAAAAACCTTTGCTATTGTTCAGGCTTGGGAGCAAGCACTTCACGGTTGCCATTTGCACCCATTGTCGAGACGACACCTGCTTTCTCCATAGCTTCAACAATTCGTGCTGCACGGTTGTAGCCAATTTTAAACCTGCGCTGCACAGAAGAAACCGACACGCGTCGCCCTTCTATAACAAAACCTACGACTTCATCATATAGTTTGTCCATCTCGGCATCTTCATTCCCTCCTGCAGTGCTCTCTGGTGCAGATTGAGTAATCGTGTCAAGATATTGAGGTTCTCCTTGAGATTTCACAAATTCAGCCACTGCATGTACTTCTTCATCTGTCATAAAAGCACCATGCACCCTTTTAGGTGAGCCTGTTCCTGGTGGCATAAATAACATATCTCCCATTCCTAACAATTGTTCACCGCCCCCTTGGTCAAGAATGGTACGAGAATCAATTTTAGTATTGACCATAAATGAAATACGGGTTGGAATATTGGCTTTAATTAATCCAGTAATAACATTTACAGAAGGTCTTTGTGTTGCTAAAACCAAGTGGATTCCTGCTGCACGAGCTTTTTGAGCAATACGAGAAATTAATTGCTCTACCTCTTTACCCACCACCATAATCATATCAGCAAATTCATCCACCACTACCACAATAAAGGGCAAAGCTTCTAAGGTAGGGGGTTGCTCTCCTAGTTCATGACCAAAGTTTGCCGCCTGCTGATACAAAGGATCTATTATTGGCTTGCCATCTTTTATAGCGCCATTTACCTTAGCATTGTAACCTGCGATGTTTCTCACCCCTAATTTTGCCATTAATTGATAACGCCTATCCATTTCAAACACACACCATCGCAAGGCATTTGCAGCCTCATTCATATCTGTAACAACAGGGGTTAATAAATGGGGAATACCTTCATAAACAGACAGTTCTAGCATTTTAGGGTCTATCATAATTAAGCGAACTTCGTCGGGCGTTGACTTATAAAGCAGGCTTAATATCATGCTATTTACCCCAACAGATTTACCTGACCCAGTTGTTCCTGCAATTAATAAATGCGGCATTTTTGCAATATCTGCGACCACGGTTTGACCAGCGATATCTTTTCCTAAGGCAACAGTCAATGGAGATTTAGCTTTTTGAAAATTTTCTGAAGAGACAACCTCCCTAAAGCTTACCATTTCACGTTCTTCATTTGGAATCTCAATTCCCACTACAGATTTTCCAGGAATAACATCCACGACCCTAACCGATTTTACTGAAAGCACGCGGGCTAAATCTTTAGCTAGATTGTTAATCTGGCTTACCTTAACACCTGGAGCGGGCAAAATCTCAAAGCGCGTAACAACAGGCCCTGGTTGAACCGATTCTACTTTAACCGAAACCCCAAATTCTTGTAATCTCTGTTCTAACAAAAAGCTTAAATCTTTAAGAGCTTGCTCAGAAAAACTTTCGGTATATTCAGGAACAGGGTCTAATAATTCAACACTGGGCAAGTCTCCAGCCTCCTGTAAAGGCACGGTTGAATTAGCTATTTCTCTTTGCCCTACTTTAACATCAGCAGAAAGTAGCGCTAGCTCTTCACTTGACTCTTTGTTTTTTTCTAAAGGTTTAACTGGTTTTATTACCTTTTCTTCTAAAAGAGCTTTTTCTTTATCTGTTGTTACTGGTGCTGGAGAAGCTTCTTTTTTCTTACCAAATAAAGTCATGACTTTATTTTTATTCTTCGACAATCTTTGTGTTGCAGAGAGTTCTGATTTCTCTGTCACTATTTTTTTATCATAGATATCTTGAGAACGACTCTGCTTAGAATTAACTTGCTTATCTTCTTTTTGTTGCTTCTTTTTAAAAGCTTCTAACTGCCTTTTAAAGAAGCCGTAGAGTTTAAAAGTTTGCTCGCCTGTTCCGTCTAAAATGCTTAACCAAGAATAGCTGGTAAACAAACTCATAGAAACTGCAAACATCACTAATAGCACAAGGGTAGCACCTAATAAATCTACCCCACTTACTAGGCTGGTACTTATCTCATAGCCAAGTACGCCTCCACTAGAATACGGAAATTTAATAAGGGGCGTATCAGGATCTAAATACAAGGTTGCTAACCCACTACCCGATGCAATTAAAAGACAAAGACCTATTAAACTGAGCAAAAATCGTGAATAATCAAATTCAGATCCTACGCGCACTTTTAAAGTAATCCATCCGCCCAAAAATATCCCAAATGGAATCAAAAAACCAAAGGCTCCAAAAAAATACAAAATAAATGATGCCAGCCATGCCCCAGTTTCTCCACCATAATTTAATACCTCTAAGTTAACCCCAGTCATTTCAAAACTAGGGTCTTCTGGATGATAACTAAAAAGAATAAGAAAGAGAAAGATAGAAAGACCTGCACAACTTAAAACCAAGATATCTTTAAATATCCAGTTTAAATTAAGTTTTGACTTATCAAAAGAGACCTTCTTATCTTTAGAGTTCTCGGTAGATTTTTGAATGGGTTTAGCTGATTTAAATGACATTAGCGATTATTACTGACTCTTTTTTAAAAAACTGCTAGAATTTTAGCATAAATTACAATCCTGACCCTAACAAGGTCTAAAAACTCAAATCTATTGTCTAGAGACAAGGATGCTTTTATGGTAAAAAAACATTGTAAACTTCTTATTTTAGGCTCTGGCCCAGCAGGATATACTGCTGCGGTTTATGCTGCCAGAGCAAACCTTAACCCTGTTATCATAACTGGAATGCAACAGGGAGGGCAGCTAACCACCACTACAGAGGTAGATAATTGGCCCGGTGATCCAGAAGGCTTAACCGGACCCGATTTAATGGTGCGTATGCAAAAGCATGCTGAACGGTTTGGTACAGAAACATTATTTGACCATATTCATACCGCTGACTTACAAAGCAAGCCTTTTAAATTAACGGGGGACGCCGCAGAATATACCTGTGATGCACTTATTATTGCAACAGGAGCTTCTGCTAAATATCTTGGCTTAGATTCAGAAGAAACTTTTAAAGGCAAGGGTGTTTCTGCCTGTGCTACTTGTGATGGCTTTTTTTATCGCAACCAAAAAGTAGCTGTCATCGGTGGAGGAAATACCGCTGTAGAAGAAGCCCTTTATTTATCAAACATTGCCTCAGAGGTAACAATTGTTCATCGTCGAGATCAGTTCAGCTCAGAAAAAATACTTGCTAAACAGCTACAAGACAAGGCCGATAAGGGTAACATTAATATCGAATTTAATGCCACACTCGATGAAATATTAGGTGATAAAATGGGCGTTACAGGCTTACGCATTAAAAACACTCAAAACGATAAAACTAAAGAAATATCTGCAATGGGAGTTTTTATTGCGATTGGACATTCTCCTAATACAGGCATTTTTGAAAATCAATTGGAAATGAATAACGGCTACATAACCGTGCAAAGTGGTTTACATGGAAATGCCACTCAAACCTCTATTCCAGGTGTCTTTGCCGCAGGAGATGTTATGGACCAAGTTTACAAACAAGCAATTACCTCTGCTGGAGCAGGCTGTATGGCTGCTTTAGATGCTGAGAAATTTTTAGATCAATAATTCTATCGCCTAAAACTATTTACATTAAGACTTTTGCGTTTTTTGATGCAAACGTCTCATTTTAACCATTGGATACAAAAATATGAAAAAAACACTCTTAAGTCTTGCTATAACCTCATGCTTCTTTGCCACAACCGCTTATTCGGCAGAATCTTCACTTGAGACCGTTAACCAAAAAGCAAGTTACACTCTAGGGACAGACCTTGCTCAAAACTTCCTAGATCAAGGGCTAAACATTGACATTAAAGCTCTTACTGCGGGCATGAACGATGTTATAAACAACCATCCTCTTCAGCTTACAGAAGCTGAAATGCGGGCTTCTGTTTTGGATTTCCAAAAAAAAATGCAGGCAAAACAAGTAGAAGATTTCAAAGCGCTAGCTGAAAAAAATGCTAAATTGAGTGCTGCTTTTTTAGCTGAAAATAAATTAAAACCTGGCGTTAAAACACTGGATAGTGGACTACAATATAGAATCATAACAGAAGGCAAAGGAGATCATCCTAGCGTAGACGATTATCTTACAGCACACTACAAAGGAACTCTAATAGATGGAACAGTGTTTGATAGCTCATTCACTAGAGGTACTCCAATAGAGTTTCAAATGAATGATGTGATTCCAGGCTGGAAAGAAGCTCTAAAAATAATGCGTGCAGGGTCTAAGTGGGAAATTTATATTCCACCAGCTTTAGCCTACGGCGAAACTGGTGCTGGCGGAAGCATTGGGCCTAATGAGGTTTTAATTTTCACTCTTGAACTTATTAAGATAGATTCTAAAAAACCTTCTGGCGGATAAAAATTTAGCTGTTTTTATCTTTATTAATAATATAACCTAGATCCTACAAGTGCTAGACTTGCAGGATTTAGACCTAATGCTAAGGTTTAATTAAGGCTTTTTATATGAACAACATGAAATACATTATTTTTGCCTACGCAGCCATTCTATTATTAGGCACAATGTCTTTATTTACGGGTATTCACCACTTTGCAAATGTTGCAGGTTTTTTTTCTGCTTTAGGGTTTATGGCTGTCTTTTTTAAAGACAGAGATGATGAAAAAGAATTCTCTGAGCTGGAGCTTGCCGCAGCTAAAAAACTCAGAAAATATTGGTATATTACTTTTTCTACGGGAATCTTCTTTAGCCTGATACTTGGTACTTTTTGGAATCACCACATGGGGAATATGACTTAGGGAAGAGCTTAACAACCGCGATTTCTTAAAAAAATTCAAATGTTCCTCTATAAGTTTCTCTATCGGCATAAGATTTAAGCAAGGTTCGAGCATTTATTTCCTGTACTGGACGAGCATTAGCTCCCATAATACTTTTCATTTGTTGCAATTGTGCGTAAGAGGCCTCAACTGGATGTTTAAAAACCATCCAATAAACACCTTCGGAACAAGGTGGGGTCGTTAAGAAAGAACTTAATAACTAAGATTATTTTATACTGGCTAAACGAGCCGATATTTTCACTTCATTTCGTTGCAATAGCTAGCTATTACGC
>CAYLXI010000024.1:0-16864 GCA_964387695.1 uncultured Piscirickettsiaceae bacterium | reverse complement strand
CTATAGTTCCAACATTTACATGCAGTTTCACGCGTTCAAACTTTTCCTTTGCCATTTTATATACCTATTTCGTTAATGAATACTTTCTAAAAAAATATAATTAAGAAAGTACTATATTTTTATCTAAAAACTTAAGAGCCTTTTTTGGCACTTGCAATAATCTCTTCCTGAACATTCTTAGGAGCTTGATTATATCTTCCAAAAATCATGCTGTAGTTTGCTCTACCTTGAGTTAAAGAACGCATTGAGTTTGAATATCCAAACATTTCTGATAAAGGAACTTCCGCTCTAATCGATTTTCCTGTCGGAATATCATCCATACTAGAAACCAAACCGCGACGACGATTTAAATCTCCAATGATATCACCCATATAGTCTTCAGGCGTTGTCACTTCTACATCCATAATAGGCTCAAGAATAACAGCTTTTGCTTCTGCTGCCCCATTCTTAATACCCATTCCTGCAGCAACAGAGAATGCCATTTCATTAGAATCGACATCATGATATGAACCATCAATCAACTCAACAGAAACATCTACCATTGGAAAGCCTGCCAACACGCCGTTTTCAAGCTGAGCTTGAGCACCTTTTTCTACTGCATTAATATATTCACGAGGAACAGACCCACCAACAACACTGTTGATAAATTCAAAGCCTTCTCCTGGCTCACGAGGCTTCATAATAAAGACAACATGACCATACTGTCCGCGACCACCAGATTGACGAACAAACTTACCTTCTACCTCAACTTCAACAGTAATTGTTTCACGATAAGATACTTGAGGAGCTCCAACATTAGCTTCAACACCAAACTCTCGCCTCATACGATCAACAATAATATCTAAATGAAGCTCTCCCATACCTGAAATAATAGTTTGCCCTGTCTCATCGTCAGTATGAACCCTAAAAGAAGGATCTTCAGCAGCTAACTTTTGTAAAGCAACGCCCATTTTTTCTTGGTCTGGCTTGGTTTTAGGCTCAATTGCGATTGAAATTACTGGGTCTGGAAACTCCATTCTTTCTAGTATAATCTTTTCATCCAAATCACACAAAGTATCACCAGTGGTAGTATCTTTAAGACCTACCGCACAAGCAATATCACCCGCACGAACTTCTTTAATTTCTTCACGAGAGTTTGAGTGCATTTGCAATAAACGACCAACCCTCTCTTTTTTCATTTTAACTGCATTATAAACAGGACTTCCTGCCTGTAAAACCCCTGAGTAAACACGGAAAAAAGTTAAAGTTCCAACATAAGGATCTGTCATTATTTTAAATGCTAAAGAAGCAAAAGGTGCATCATCGGTTGATATTCTAGAACCAGCGGAGCCATCTTCAAGCTCACCTGTAATGGAGGGAACTTCAGGAGGAGAAGGCATGTAGTCAACAACTGCATCTAATAATGTTTGCACACCTTTATTTTTAAAAGCAGAGCCACAAAACATTGGAACTATCTCAACTGCAATGGTACGCAGACGAATGCCAAACTTAATTTCTTCTTCTGTAAGACCTCCATCTTCAAGATATTTACCCATAAGTTCATCACTAGCTTCGGCAGCGGCTTCAACCATCTTTTCACGCCACTCTTCAGCTTCTTCTAGCATATCAGCTGGAACATCTTCATAACGATATTCCATGCCCATATTTTCTTCTTCCCAGTACACAGCTTGCATTTTAACAAGATCTACTATACCGATAAAAGATTCTTCCGCTCCAATAGGCAGTTGCATTGGAACAGAAATAGCACCTAAACGGTCAACAACCATTTGATTAACATTCAAAAAGTTAGCTCCAGCACGATCCATTTTATTGACAAACCCCATCCGTGGCACACCATACTTATCTGCCTGACGCCATACCGTTTCGGATTGAGGCTCAACACCACTTACTGAACAAAAACAAGTCACAGCACCATCCAACACCCTTAAAGAGCGCTCGACTTCGATTGTGAAGTCAACATGACCAGGAGTATCAATAATATTAATGCGGTGCTCAGAATACTGCTTAGCCATGCCACTCCAGTGACAAGTTGTCGCAGCAGAAGTTATAGTAATACCTCTTTCCTGCTCTTGCTCCATCCAGTCCATGGCTGCACCACCATCATGCACTTCACCAATCTTATGCGAGACGCCTGTATAATACAAAATACGCTCGGTTGTTGTTGTCTTACCCGCATCAATGTGCGCCATAATACCGATATTTCGATATTGTTCTAAAGGGGTTGTACGTGCCACTTTAAATAACCTTTTATTAAATTCTTAAAAAATAAAGGCCCTGTAAAAGGGCCCTAATCAGATTACCAACGAAAATGAGAGAAGGCTTTATTTGCCTCTGCCATTCGGTGAGTATCTTCTTTTTTCTTAACTGCGGTACCGCGATTTTCTATTGCATCGGACAGCTCACCAGCTAACCTCAGCATCATGCCTTTCTCGCTACGCTTTCTAGAAGCATCGACCAACCAACGCATAGCTAAAGCTACCTTTCGTTCAGCTCTAACTTCAACGGGCACTTGATAAGTTGCACCCCCTACACGACGAGACTTAACCTCAACCATAGGACCAATATTATCCAGAGCATCTTTTAGTAGAGCGGCATGTTCACCGCCCTTTTTACGCTCAACCAATACATCTAAAGCATCATAAACGATTTTTTCAGCTACTGCTTTTTTACCGCTTACCATAATCATATTAACAAACTTAGTTAATGTTGTATCACCAAACTTAGGATCAGGTAACACCTGTCTTTTGGGTATTTCTCTTCTTCTTGCCATTCTCAACTCTTCCGGTATAAATGTAACACTGCAATTGCCATGCTCATGTTAAAGATTTATTACAACTCGGACTTTACGAAAACTAATTCGTAAGGCCTAAATTAAAACTAACCTTTAGGACGCTTGGCTCCGTACTTAGAACGACCTTGTTTACGATCACTCACACCCGAGCAATCTAATGCTCCGCGAACTGTGTGATAACGCACACCAGGCAAATCTTTTACACGACCACCACGGATAAGTATAACCGAGTGCTCCTGCAGGTTATGACCTTCTCCACCAATATAGGTAGAAACTTCAAAACCATTCGTTAAACGCACACGTGCTACTTTACGTAGAGCAGAGTTTGGCTTTTTAGGGGTTGTTGTGTAAACGCGCGTACAAACACCACGACGCTGAGGGCAAGCCTCTAACGCACGAACATTTGAAACTTTTACTTTATCTTTACGCGGCTTACGCACCAACTGGTTAATAGTCGCCATTAATACTTACTCCATTTAAGACTTTAATCTTAATTCACATGATAAATACTTATAAACACTATGTTCATAAGCAAGGTTGAAGAATTTTAGTGGCTAAAACTCGACTTGTCAAGCTTTAAGTTTTTTCCAAAACCATAAGCAACCCACTAAAATTTTAATTTATTTTTCTGCTATTAAAACAATCTCTTCTTCAACTTCTTTTTTGACCTCACCAAGCTCAATAAACTTTTTGAGATCATTTTGAGACATTTCTGCGGCCTCTCTTCTGGCTTTATGATAAGCATAGCCAGTTCCTGCAGGAATCAAACGACCCACAATAACATTCTCTTTCAGGCCAACTAACTTATCTTGCTTACCACTAACAGCGGCTTCGGTTAATACTCGAGTCGTCTCTTGGAAGGATGCTGCAGAAATAAAGGATTCTGTTGCAAGTGATGCTTTGGTAATACCTAACAATAAACGCTGAAAAGTTGCTTCAACCTCACCTTTTTCAGAAATTTTTTCATTTAGCGCAAGAACGCGTGAGTATTCAGCTTGCTCACCCTTTATCAACCCTGTATCACCAACCGTTTTAATTTCTACTTTACGCAACATTTGACGCACAATGGTTTCAATATGCTTATCATTGATTTTTACACCTTGCAAACGATAAACATCCTGAACTTCATCGGTAATATATTCCATTAACTTAGAAACGCCTAGTAAACGAAGAATATCATGAGGATTTGGATTGCCGTCAACAACAACATCACCCTTCTCAACTCTTTCTCCTTCAAACACATCAATCGTACGCCACTTAGGAATTAAACTTTCGTACGCTTCACCAGAATCTTGAGTAATCACTAAACGCTGCTTGCCCTTCGTTTCTTTACCAAAGCTAATAACCCCTGACACTTCTGCCATAATAGAGGGTTCTTTAGGAATTCTAGCTTCAAACAGATCTGCCACTCGAGGCAGCCCTCCTGTAATATCTTTAGTTTTTGATGATTCTTGCGGAATACGTGCTAAAACATCGCCAGGATTAATCATATCACCTTCTTGAACAACAACAATAGAACCGTCAGGTAAATAATACATAGCAGGTGTTTGCGTACCTTGAAAAGGAATAACTTCTCCTGCTTCATCAAGGATTTGAACATAAGGCCGTGCATCTTTGTTTATCGATGAACGCTCTTTACTGTTTTTAACAATATAGGTTGTTAAACCTGTTAATTCATCTGAATATTCATCCACAATACCTTCAAAATTACCGAAACCAATTCTACCTTTAATTTCGGTAATGATTGGATGGGTATGAGCATCCCAAGTTGCCAACACTTCGCCTGAAGATACTGTTCCACCATTTGAAAAGTTCAATAGAGCACCAAAAACAATCTTATAACGCTCTTTTTCACGACCAGTTTCATCTGCAACGGTTATCAGTCCTGAACGAGAAATAACGATTAACTTACCATCAGAGTTTTCAATTGTCTTTAGATTATGAAACTTAACGACTCCACCATGCTTAACTTCAATATGATTTTGTACCGATGCTGATGAGGCAGTTCCACCAATATGGAAGGTACGCATTGTTAGCTGCGTCCCTGGCTCTCCGATTGACTGTGCTGCCATGACACCTACGGCTTCACCTAAATTTACCAGGTGTCCTCTAGCTAAGTCTCGCCCATAACAGGTCTGACAAATGCCAAATCTAGTTTCACAGGTAATTGTAGAGCGAACTTTTACAGAGTCAAGACCCACCGCATCAACAATACCTACTAAGTGTTCATCAAGCAAAACATCTCTAGCAACAATCAACTCGCCATTAGAAACTATATCTTCAGCAAGAACTCGCCCAAGAAGCCTATCTTTAAGCTCAACAACAACTTCTCCACCTTCAATTAAAGAGGTAACCGTAACGCTATTTCCTGTTTTGCAGTCAACCTCTGTTACGACAACATCTTGTGCAACATCGACTAAACGGCGAGTTAAATACCCCGAATTAGCGGTTTTAAGAGCCGTATCTGCAAGACCTTTACGAGCACCATGCGTGGAGATAAAATATTGAAGTACATTCAAACCTTCACGAAAGTTCGCGGTAATAGGGGTTTCAATAATAGAACCATCTGGCTTGGCCATTAAACCACGCATACCACCTAGTTGTCGCATTTGGGCAACTGAACCACGAGCACCTGAATCAGCCATCATATAAACTGAATTAAATGAAGTTTGCTTAACTTCTTTTCCTTCGGCAGTCATCACCGTTTCAAACTGTAATTCTTCCATCATTGATTTGGTCACCAATTCATTGGTATGAGACCAAATATCAACTACCTTATTATAGCGTTCACCTTCTGTTACTAAACCTTGAGAGAACTGGCCTTGTATTTCAGCTACTTGCTGCTCTGCTCGCTCAATAATGCCAGCTTTAGAATCAGGGATTAACATATCACCAGAACAAAAGGATAGTCCCGCTAAAGTAGACCATTTAAACCCTGTATACATTAATTGATCGGCAAAAACAACGGTTTGCTTCGGTCCTAGCAAGCGATAACAAGCATTCAGAACTTTACTGATGCTTTTCTTAGTCAACTTAACATTAACCAAGTCAAAACTTAATCCTTTAGGCAGGATTCTTAGCAACAAAGCACGACCTACTGCTGTTTCAATAATCTCCTTGCGAATGGTTTCAACACCCGCATCATCAATAACCGTTTCATCAATCTTAAGTTTAATTTTTGCGTGAAGATGCACGACCTTAGCGTCCAAGGCTCTTTGAACTTCTTGCCAATTAGAAAAAGCTTTACCTTCTCCCTTGGCATTAATGGACTCTCTAGTAATATAATAAAGACCTAAAACCACATCTTGAGAAGGAACTATAATAGGCTCACCATTTGCTGGTGATAACAAATTATTGGTCGACATCATCAAGGTACGAGCTTCTAGCTGAGCTTCCAATGATAAAGGGATGTGCACTGCCATTTGATCGCCATCAAAATCGGCATTAAATGCTGAACAAACTAAAGGGTGCAGGTTAATTGCTTTACCTTCAATTAAAACGGGTTCAAAGGCTTGGATACCCAGTCTATGCAAAGTTGGAGCACGGTTAAGCAATATTGGATGCTCACGAATGACTTCATCCAATACATCCCACACTTCAGGCAGACTTTGCTCAACCATTTTCTTGGCGGCTTTAATCGTAGAAGCCAAACCTCGTTTTTGTAACTTACTAAAAATAAACGGCTTAAACAATTCAAGAGCCATTTTTTTAGGTAAACCACATTGGTGTAATCTAAGAGTTGGACCTACAACGATAACTGAACGACCCGAGTAGTCTACTCGCTTACCCAACAAGTTTTGACGAAAACGACCTTGCTTACCTTTAATCATATCTGCTAAAGATTTAAGCTGACGCTTGTTTGTTCCCGTAACAGCTCGACCACGACGACCATTATCTAACAAGGAATCAACAGACTCTTGAAGCATTCGTTTTTCGTTACGCACAATAATATCTGGAGCCATTAAATCTAATAAGCGCTTTAAGCGATTATTACGATTAATAACACGACGATATAAATCATTTAAATCTGAGGTTGCAAAACGCCCTCCATCTAGTGGAACTAAAGGACGAAGTTCTGGTGGAAGTACAGGCAACACATCCAAAATCATCCATTCAGGGCGGTTGCCAGATTGTAGAAAAGAGTCTATTAATTTCAGACGCTTAGAAAGTTTTTTCTGCTTAGTTTCAGAGTTGGTAGCATCCATTTCTTCTTTTAAAATAACTGCCTCAGAGGCTAAGTCGATAGACCGGAGCATTTTCTTAATCGCTTCCGCACCCATTTGGGCTTCAAACTCATCACCATATTCATCTAACGCATCAAGATATTCTTCTTCAGTTAATAACTGCCAAGGCTCTAAAGGGGTTAAACCTGGATCAATCACCATAAAGGCTTCAAAATACAGCACTGCCTCAATAGACTTTAAAGTCATATCTAGCATTAATCCAATACGAGAAGGTAAAGATTTTAAAAACCAGATATGAGCAACTGAAGAGGCTAAGTCGATATGACCCATGCGTTCACGACGCACTTTTGATTGAGTCACCTCAACGCCACATTTTTCACAGATAACACCACGATGCTTTAAACGCTTATACTTACCACATAAGCACTCAAAATCACGAACTGGCCCAAAAATCTTAGCACAAAACAACCCATCTCGTTCTGGCTTAAAAGTACGATAGTTAATGGTTTCTGGCTTCTTAACCTCTCCAAAAGACCAAGATTTAATTTTTTCAGGTGAGGCGAGTGAAACTTTAATCGCATCAAAATCACTTGATGCACTTTGTTGTTTTAAAAAACCTAATAAATCTTTCATTAATCTTGCTCCAACTCAATATCAATACCCAAGGCACGAATTTCTTTTCTTAAAACACTGAAAGATTCAGGGATTCCTGGCTCCATGTACTCATTACCATCAACAATGTTTTTATACATTCTTGTACGGCCGTTCAAGTCATCAGACTTAACCGTTAGCATTTCTTGCAGTGTAAAAGCGGCACCATAAGCTTCAAGCGCCCAAACCTCCATTTCTCCAAAACGCTGACCACCAAACTGAGCTTTACCACCCAGTGGTTGCTGAGTAACCAAGCTATAAGGCCCTGTAGAACGAGCGTGCATTTTATCGTCTACCAAGTGATTAAGCTTTAGGTAGTACATATAACCAACGGTAACAGGACGATCAAAGGCTTCTCCTGTTATTCCGTCATACATAGTCATCTGACCAGATTCTGGCAAGCCTGCTAAGCGTAACATTGCTTTAATTTGCGTTTCAGAAGCTCCATCAAAAACTGGCGAAGCCAAAGGCACTCCTTTTCTTAAATTACCCGAAAGTTCAATGATTTCATTATCGCTAAAGCTATCAAAATCAACACTTTGACCTTCAGATTCATTATAAATCTTGTGCAAAAACTCTCGAATTTCTTTAATATCAGCCTGCATTTTCAACATTGCATCAATCTTAACACCCAGCCCTTCTGCGACAAGACCTAAATGCGTTTCTAAAATTTGACCTACATTCATACGAGAAGGAACACCTAATGGGTTTAGGCAGATATCAACAGGACGACCATATTTATCATAAGGCATATCTTCTACAGGACAAATTCGTGAAATAACCCCTTTGTTACCATGACGACCCGCCATTTTATCTCCTGGCTGAATATGTCGTTTAATGGCGACATAAACTTTGACCATCTTAATCACGCCAGGTGCAAGATCATCTCCTTGAGTTAGCTTTTTCCGTTTCTCTTCAAACAAACCATTTAACTCATCATGCTTAGACTGTAGTTGAGATTCTGTCACTTCTAGGTAACGAGTCACTTCTTCATCTGCCACATTTAAATTAAACCATTTAGATTTATCTGTTTTAGCCAGCTCATCTGCGGTTAATATTGTCCCATCTACTAGGGCTTTACCAATTAATAAAACCTCTACCCTATCATAACTATCTGCTTCAACAATTTTATATTGCTCATCAATATCTTTACGAACTCTATCCAATTCTTCTTCTTGAATAGCCTCGGCACGAGAATCTTTCTTTTCTCCCTCTCGTGTAAATACCTGAACATCTATAACCGTTCCTTCAATTCCTTTAGAAGCACGCAAAGAAGTATCTTTAACATCAGAAGCTTTTTCGCCAAAAATAGCACGCAATAATTTTTCTTCTGGTGTTAACTGGGTTTCGCCTTTAGGCGTTACCTTACCAACCAAAATATCTCCTTGCTTAACTTCTGCACCAACATAAACAATGCCACATTCATCTAAACGAGAAAGTGCAGATTCACCAACATTTGGAATGTCCGAAGTTACTTCTTCAGAACCTAATTTTGTATCACGGGCTAAACAAGTGAGTTCCTCAATATGAATTGTCGTATATCTATCTTCTTGTACGACTCTTTCTGAAACCAAAATAGAATCTTCAAAGTTATAACCGTTCCAAGGCATAAATGCAATACGCATATTTTGCCCTAAAGCTAGCTCACCTAAATCAGTAGAGGGTCCATCTGCAAGAACATCTCCGCGCACAACAACATCACCTGATTTCACAATTGGCTTTTGGTTAATACAAGTATTTTGATTAGATCGTTGATATTTAATTAAATTATAAATGTCAACCCCTGACTTACCTTCAACCACTTCACTAGCGTTTGCTCTTACAACAATACGACTTGAATCAGAAGATAAAACTTCTCCACCTCGCTCTGCCACAACCGTTACGCCAGAGTCAGCCGCTACAATTTTTTCAATTCCTGTTCCAACAAGAGGTTTATCTACCTTTAAGTTAGGCACTGCTTGGCGTTGCATGTTTGCACCCATTAGAGCTCGGTTGGCATCATCGTGCTCTAAAAAAGGAATGAGAGACGCGGCAACCGAAACAATTTGCTTTGGCGAAACATCCATATAGTTAACATCTTTTGATGAAGACAAGGTAAATTCATTTTTATGCCTTGCTGATACTAAATCATCAACCAGCTCACCCTTGTCATTCACTTCAACACTCGCCTGAGCAATAACAAATTGAGATTCATCAATAGCAGAAACATATTCAACTTTATCAGTAAGCTTGCCATTTACAACTTTACGATATGGGGTTTCTAAAAACCCATACTTATTAGTCTTGGCATAAATCGCCAAAGTATTAATCAAACCAATGTTTGGCCCTTCTGGCGTTTCAATCGGGCATAATCTGCCATAATGAGTAGGATGAACATCTCTAACCTCAAAACCTGCTCGTTCACGCGTTAACCCTCCTGGCCCTAAAGCTGAAACACGGCGTTTATGCGTAACTTCTGAAAGAGGGTTTACTTGATCCATAAACTGCGAAAGCTGACTTGAACCAAAAAACTCTTTAATGGCTGCGGAAACAGGCTTGGCATTAATTAAATCTTGAGGCAACAACCCGTCTGTTTCAGCTTGGTTTAGCCTTTCTTTAACGGCTCTTTCTACACGAATAAGACCGACTCTAAATGCATTTTCAGCCATTTCACCTACTGCACGAATTCGACGATTTCCAAGCGTGTCTATATCATCCACAACACTAACACCATTACGAATATTAATTAGCTCACGAACAATTTCAACAACATCTTGGTTGTCTAGAATGACTTTAGAATCATCTGTTTTTATTCCTAAACGACGATTTAATTTCATTCGTCCAGCTGCAGACAAGTCATAACGAGCATCATCAAAGAAAAGACTTTTAAACAAAGATTCTGAGGAGTCTTTTGTGGGTGGCTCACCCGGACGCATCATGCGATAAATTTCAATCTGAGCCTCTAACTTAGATGTTGTAGAGTCAAGATTTAAGGTATCAGAAATATAAGAACCTTGTTCGACTTCATCAACATAAATTAATGATAGTTCAACTTTATTAATCGCTGCAATTGATTCTAATAGCTCAACCGTAATCACGCCATTGGCTCTTGCTAATAATTCACCTGTTGTCTTATCCGTGACACCTGAAGCTAAAACTTTACCTAATAAAAATTCATCAGGAATCGTTGCGGTTTTAATACCCGCTTCTTTTAAGCTTTTAATATTTCTAGCGGTAATTTTCTTGCCTGATTGAACCAGTTTTTTACCCTCAAACTCAATATCAAAAACGGCTGTCTTGCCCTTAAGCTGGTCAAAGTCTAAAGCTAAAGAGTATTGTCCTTTTTTTGCATAAACAGTGGTCGTATCAAAAAACTCTTTTAAAATCTGCTCATTGTTATAACCCATAGATCGCAATAAAACTGAAACAGGAAGTTTTCTACGCCTATCAATACGAGCAAAAATACAATCATTATGATCAAATTCAAAATCTAACCAAGACCCTCGATAAGGAATAACACGAGAATTAAACAACACTTTACCTGAGGAGTGAGACTTACCTTTATCACTATCAAAAATGACACCAGGAGAACGATGTAATTGTGTTACAACAACTCGTTCAGTTCCATTGATAACGAAAGTACCGTTATCTGTCATTAAAGGAATATCTCCCAAATAGACTTCTTGTTCTTTAACATCTTTAACGGGTCGTTTCCCCGCTGGTGCATCCTTATCAAACAACACCAAACGCATTTTTACTCGCAAAGGAGCCGCATAGGTCACGCCTCGTTGCTTACATTCTCTTACATCAAATTCTGCTTCACTCAGTGAGTAACTAACATACTCAAGGTCGGCAGTCCCTGCGACACCGTGGATAGGAAAAACAGAGCTGAAAGCAGAGTGAAGCCCCTGAAGGGATCTCTCTAAAGGCTTTTGTTCTTTTTGTAAAAAACCGTGAAAAGAACCTTTTTGCAATGAAAGCAAATAAGGTACTTCAAGGCTTGAAGCACTGGTTGAAAAATCTTTACGGATGCGTTTCTTTTCAGTTAAAGAATAGGCCATTGATTACCTCTAAATCCTAAATGACAAAATAATATTTGTCGTATTTACATTAAATGCACAAAACTGTAATAACAGCATTAAGCTCTAATCACACTTTTACACACTACAAGTTGCTCTTTGTACCATTTTCAAATCTAAACATTTTAGCTTAAAAAAACTCAATAAACAGGGCAGGTAAAAGTCTCTTTTCATAAACAAGAAAAGGCCGACGAAAATCGCCAGCCATTTTACGACCCCAAAAATGATTTCTTAAAACATTCTCAAAGCAAGTAAAAGCTAAATCACTTAACTTCGACTTCAACACCTGCTTCAGTAAGATCTTTAACAAGCGCTTCAGCTTCTTCTTTAGATACGGCTTCCTTAATCGTAAATGGAGCTGATTCAACAGCTGATTTAGCTTCTTTAAGACCAAGACCTGTCGCTGCACGAACGGCTTTAATTGCCTTAATCTTATTTCCACCAGGACCAGTGAGGATAACATCAAACTCAGTTTGCTCTTCAACAGCAGCAGCAGAATCTCCACCAGAACCTGCAACGGCAACCGCGGCAGCTGACACACCAAACTTCTCTTCCATTGCTTCAACTAATTCAACAACTTCCATTACTGACATACTGGCAACAGCTTCTAAAATATCTTCTTTTGTTATAGACATGATAATCTCCTAAAATTAATTTTTGTACTTGTTATGAACATGCAATTAAGCAGCAGTTTCTTTTTGATCTTTAACCGCAACCAAGCCACGAGCTAACTTCGCAACAGGTTCTTTCATAACATAAAGTAACTTACTTATTGCTTCATCGTATGTAGGTAATGCTGCAACAACACTTAGCTGCCCAGCATCCATTACACCTTCACCAATTGAAAGCGATCTAACAACTAAATCTTCATTTTTATTTGCAAAATCTTTAAATATCCGTGCTGCATTTCCTAACTCTTCTCCAGAAAAAGCAAACACTAAAGGACCTGTAAAGGTTCCTGCCATATCTTCAAACTTTGTACCCAATACAGCTCGACGAGCAAGCGTGTTTTTAACAACACGAACTTGAACGCCTGCTTCACGGGCATTTGCACGAAGCTCAGTCATTTGACCAACTGTCAATCCACGATATTCAGCTGCAACCACTGAACCTGCTTCTGCAATCACTGCAGCAACCTCTTCAACAACCAGCTTTTTATCTTCGATATTAAGAGCCATATAACCTCCAAACAGCTTGATATATTTCAATCAAACTCTTTCATCTACGCAGGCTTAACCTATTAAGAATGTAAACTCTACACTCGCCTACGGTCTGCGATGAGCACTCTTAGAAGACAACTTCATAGGGACTCATGTCGCAATCTACAAAACACTCGCAAAAGCCCATATTTGTAAATATAGGACTATTCGTAAAAATTTTATAGAAAATCTTTTATTCTTAAATTAAAGCTGACTCTAGTCTTTCAGAGAAGATTGATCCAACACTAAACCAGGACCCATCGTACTGGAAACAGATATTTTATTAAGATAAATTCCTTTAGCTGCCGCAGGTTTCGCTTTAACCAAGTCCTCAAGCAAGGCATTTAGATTTTCTTTTAGCTTTTCTGGTGCAAAAGAAACATTACCAATTGATCCATGAACAATACCTGCCTTGTCTGCACGAAAACGAACCTGACCCGACTTAGCTCTCTTAATAGCTCCTACGACATCAGGAGTCACCGTACCTGTTTTGGGGTTAGGCATTAAACCTCTAGGCCCTAAAACTTGACCCAGCATACCCACAACACGCATAGCGTCTGGAGAGGCGATCACGACATCAAAATTCATCATGCCGCCTTTAATTTCTGCTGCAAGATCTTCCATACCTACAAATTCTGCTCCAGCTTCTTTGGCTGCCGCTTCATTTGCTTCACCTGTAAAAACTGCAACTCTTACATCTTTACCTGTACCATTAGGCATAACCGTTGCTCCACGAACAACTTGATCAGACTTGCGAGGATCTATTCCTAGCTTAATCGCCACATCGACAGACTCTGAAAACTTAGCAGTTGCTAATTCAGAAATTAAAGAGAAACCCTCAATAACATCATAAGACTTACCAATTTCAACTTTTTCTGCATATGTTTTTTGTTTTTTTGTTAACTTTGCCATATCAATTACCCTTCCACAACCAAGCCCATAGATCGAGCAGAACCAGCGATTATATTCACCGCTGCATCAATGTCATTAGCATTTAAATCTGCCATTTTAGTGTTCGCAATCTCTTCCAATTGCGCTCTCGTTACTGTACCGACCTTTTCCATATTCGGTACGCCAGAACCTTTTTTAATACCCGCTGCTTTCAGCAACAAAACTGAAGCGGGAGGTGTTTTCATAATAAAGGTAAAACTACGATCACTGAACACTGAAATCACAACAGGAATAGGCAAGCCTTTTTCCACGCCTTGAGTTTGTGCATTAAATGACTTACAAAACTCCATGATATTAACACCGTGCTGACCTAGAGCAGGTCCAACTGGCGGACTTGGATTTGCATTTCCAGCAGGAACTTGCAGCTTGATATAGGCTTCTATTTTCTTAGCCATATGTTCTCCTTATGGGTATTGCGTCTTTTCGACTTCCCAGGGGTTTAAAAATACCATTTAAGGCTTTATACAACTTTATAGGGCATTGTCAAGAAACCCCTAAGGAGGCACTTAACAAGAGGAACTATATACCCAAATCCCTACTTAGAAACTGGATATACAAATAAACTAAATCTTTTCTACTTGTGTAAACTCTAAATCAACAGGGGTTGAACGACCAAAAATAAGCACGGAAACCTGAAGCTTGTTTTTGTCATAATCAACCTGCTCAACAACTGCTTCAAAATCTTTAAAAGGACCACCCGTTACACGAACCATTTCTCCTGGCTCATAGATAATCTTAGGACGAGGCTTATCAACACCTGCTTCCACTCGATCAAGAATACGATCGACTTCTTTTTGTGAAATCGGGGAAGGACGATCACCAGCTCCGCCAATAAAGCCTAAAACCTGAGGAACACTCTTAACAAGATGCCAAGTTTCCTCTTCCATTTCCATTTGAACCAATACATAACCTGGGAAAAACTTTCTCTCACTGGTTCTTTTTTTACCGTCACGAATCTCAACTACCTCTTCGGAGGGAACTAAAATCTGACCAAATTTATCCTCTAAACCATTTCTCTCAATATACTCTACCAAAGCATTTCTTACTTTGTTCTCATAACCAGAATAAGCGTGCACCACATACCATCTTTGTGCCATTTTAACCACCTTGACCTGTTAGCAATTTAACTCCCCACAAAAAGAACATATCAATTAGCCACAAAAAGATACCCATGATAATAACCACTGCAAAAACAATCAACGTCATTTTAACGGTTTCTTGACGCGTAGGCCAAACCACCAACATAACTTCTTTTTTTGCGTGAGAAACTGCTAGAAACCAACCGCGTCCTTTTTCAGTTAGGTACAAGAGATAACCTGCAAAACCAAAGCCTGCCAAAACCCCTAAAACACGCAAGACTGCATGTACTTCTGTAAAGGTATAATAGGTAACCAGCGTTATAACCAACACACCAACAACCGCTAACAACTTAACACTTTCTAACGAGGAGGAAGGGCTTTCAATCTTTTTACTCATATAATTTACTTTGTCTACAGATAAAAACGACCCGTTTTAAACGAGCCGATATGAAATAATGGCAGGGGTGGAGGGACTCGAACCCCCAACACCCGGATTTGGAATCCGGTGCTCTAGCCATTAGAGCTACACCCCTATAATAAGCTTCCCCCTGTTCTATCAAGAGAAATGAAAGTTTTATTTTTCTACAAAAAAAGGATTATACAAATCCCTTTCTTTATTTTCAAGTGTTTTTAATCGCTATTAGTCAAAAATCTTAGCAACCACACCTGCTCCAACCGTACGACCACCTTCACGAATCGCAAAACGCAACCCTTCTGACATGGCAACTGGATTGATTAGCTCAACTTTCATTTGAACATTGTCACCAGGCATAACCATCTCCGTTCCTTCTGGAAGTGTGCAAGCTCCAGTTACATCTGTGGTGCGAAAATAAAACTGGGGACGATAACCTTGAAAGAATGGAGTGTGGCGACCACCTTCGTCTTTTGACAGAATGTAAACTTCTGCTTCAAAACTAGTGTAAGGCTTAACAGTTCCTTTATGAGCTAGAACTTGCCCTCTTTCTATATCTTCACGCTTAGTTCCACGCAATAGAATACCAACATTGTCGCCTGCTTCTCCTTGGTCAAGGAGTTTGCGGAACATTTCTACACCCGTTACCGTGGTAACCGTTGTGTCTTTTATTCCAACTATCTCAATCTCTTCACCTACTTTTACAACACCCGCTTCTATTCGACCTGTCGCTACCGTTCCACGACCTTGAATTGAGAAGATATCTTCTACTGGCATTAAAAAGTCTTTTTCTGTTTCACGAACAGGATCTGGAATATAGGTATCTAACGCTTCAATTAGACGAGCAATAGAGGCTACACCAATCTCTGATTCATCACCTTCAATGGCTTTAAGTGCTGAACCCATAATTACTGGGGTGTCGTCACCTGGAAATTCGTACATGTCTAAAAGCTCACGAACCTCCATTTCTACCAACTCTACTAGCTCTTCATCATCAACCATGTCGGCTTTGTTTAGAAAGACAACAATATATGGAACGCCTACTTGACGAGATAGCAAAATATGCTCACGAGTCTGTGGCATTGGACCATCTGCAGCTGAACAAACCAAAATCGCACCATCCATTTGAGCTGCTCCTGTGATCATGTTTTTTACATAATCCGCATGCCCTGGACAATCTACATGTGCGTAGTGACGAGTTTCTGACTCATACTCTACATGCGATGTTGAAATGGTAATTCCGCGCTCTCTTTCTTCTGGAGCGTTGTCAATGGATGCAAAATCTTTAACATCTCCACCGAACTTCTTACCTTGTACAATCGTTAGCGCCGCTGTAAGAGTTGTTTTACCATGGTCTACATGACCTATAGTTCCAACATTTACATGCAGTTTCACGCGTTCAAACTTTTCCTTTGCCATGATGCAATCTCCTAAAGTAGCAACGACTGCTTTACAGTTCGATGCAAATTTTAATATTGGAGCTCTCAACCAGAATCGAACTGGTGACCTCATCCTTACCATGGATGCGCTCTACCGACT
>CAYLXI010000023.1:0-16870 GCA_964387695.1 uncultured Piscirickettsiaceae bacterium | reverse complement strand
TCGTGAAGGTGGTCGTACGGTTGGAGCAGGTGTGGTTGCTAAGATTTTTGACTAAATAGTCTTTGATGTAGGTTGATTTACTCTAGGTTTTGTTTAGAGATTTTATAAAAAAGGAGCTCTTTGCTCCTTTTTTGTTTAAGTTTAATATAAGTTTTGACTAAAATTTCTATCTAAGGGCATGAGTTTTAAATTAAAGTTAAGTCTTGAATTGTATAGTCCAGGTATTAAATAAGGATTTGTATCTGCTTTATTTTTTCTATATAGAGGCAAGGGTTGAAATAAGGTCTTGCAGTATTGTTTGGTTGTTGGTATAATCCGCGTCCTTAGTTTACAAGTGCATTAAGTGCTTGTTTTGCAAATATTTAAATGTGAGTGTAAAAATATGGCTACTCAGAATATTCGTATTCGTTTAAAGGCTTTTGATCATCGCTTGATTGATCAATCAGCTAAAGAGATTACGGAAACAGCAAAGAGAACAGGTGCACAAGTTCGTGGTCCTATTCCTATGCCAACCCGTAAGGAACGTTTTACTATTTTGGTGTCACCGCACGTTAATAAAGATGCGCGTGATCAATATGAAATTCGCACACATAAAAGGTTGTTAGATATTGTTGACCCTACGGATAAGACTGTAGACGCGTTGATGAAGTTAGATCTTGCGGCAGGTGTGGATGTTCAGTTAGAGCTGCGTTAGTTCGTAGTTTGTCGTTAGCCATCAATCGTAATGGTTAGCTAATATATAATAGAGGTTTAATTATGAGTATTGGTGTCGTTGGGCATAAAGTTGGTATGACTCGTATATTTGATGATAGTGGCGTTTCAATTCCTGTCACGGTTATCGAAGTTTTGCCAAATAAGATTACTCAAATCAAATCTGTTGAAGTGGATGGGTATTCTGCGATTCAGGTTACCACTGGCTCTAAGCACGCGGGTCGTGTTTCTAAGCCGGCAGCGGGTCATTTTGCGAAAGCAGGTGTTGAAGCAGGTGTTGGTTTGTGGGAGTTTAGAGTCGGCTCTTCCTCTGATTTAGAAGGTTTGGATTTAGGTGCGGAAATTACAGTTGGTAATTTATCGGATGTTGCTATTGTAGATGTGACAGGAACAACCAAGGGTAAAGGGTTTCAGGGAGCTATTAAGAGGCATAATTTTGCAATGCAAGATGCTACTCATGGTAACTCTATTTCGCATAGGTCTGCTGGATCAATTGGTCAGAACCAGACTCCTGGTCGTGTTTTTAAAGGTAAAAAAATGGCTGGGCATATGGGTTCGGTTTGTCAAACAACGCAAAATCTTGATTTGGTAAAAGTGGATGTTGAGAACAATCTTTTGTTAGTCAAAGGAGCAGTGCCTGGTGCTAAAGGTAGTGTGATAATTGTTCGTAAGGCAGTCAAGTAAGGTGAGTGTCATGGAATTTAAATTAATAGAGTCAGCTACTGGGAAAGAGTCTGGGGAAATATCTGTTTCTGCCAGTGTTTTTGGTGTTGAGTTTAAAGAGTCTTTAGTTCATCAGGTTGTTACAGCATATATGAATACTGGGCGTTCTGGAACTAAGGGTCAAAAGAATCGTGCCGCTGTTCGTGGTGGTGGTGCTAAGCCGTGGGCTCAAAAAGGTTCTGGTCGAGCAAGAGCAGGTACTTCACGCAGCCCAATATGGGTTGGTGGTGGTAGAGCTTTTCCTGGTCACAACCGTGATTTTTCAGAAAAAGTGAATCGTAAGATGTATCGAGGTGCAATGCGTTCAATTGTTTCTGAATTGGGTCGAACTGGTCGTTTAGTTATTGTTGATGAGTTTAAAGTTGATTCTCCAAAAACTAAAGAGTTTAAGGCGAAGTTGGCATTGATTAATGTTAAAGATGCTTTAGTTGTCACAGAAGGTTTTGATGAGTATTTATACTTATCTGCACGAAACTTATATCAAGCAGATGTTTGTGATGTTGCATCACTAGATCCTGTTAGTCTTGTAGGTTTTGGCTCGATTGTTATGACGCAAGGTGCGATTAAGCAACTTGAGGAGAGCTTAGTATGAATCAAGAGCGTTTGTTAAAAATATTGCTTGCTCCTCATGTTTCTGAGAAGTCTGCAAGCATGGCTGATTCAGATCAGTATGTTTTTCGTGTTGTATCGACTGCAACTAAGTCTGAAGTTAAGGGTGCGGTTGAGTCTTTGTTTAGTGTCAAAGTTAAGTCTGTAAACATGATTAATCTTAAAGGCAAGAAAAAAGTATTTAAGGGTCGTGTAGGTAAACGCAACGATATACGCAAGGCAGTTGTTCGTCTAGTGGCAGGTCAAGAAATTGACTTTGCTGCAACGGAATAGGGAGAGAACTGATGGCAATTATTAAAAAATCAAAACCGACCTCTCCAGGTCGTCGTTTTATGGTTCATGTTGTTGAGCCAGACCTTCATAAAGGTAAGCCATACGCTCCTCTTTTAGCTAAGAAGTCTAAAACTGGTGGTCGTAATAATAATGGTCGTATTACAGTTCGTCATCATGGTGGCGGGCATAAGCAGCATTATCGTATGGTTGATTTTAAGCGTGATAAAGAAGGTGTTTCAGCAACAGTTGAGCACCTTGAGTACGATCCTAACAGAACAGCTCATCTTGCCTTGTTGAAGTATGCAGATGGGTCTAGAGCTTATATCTTAGCACCTAAGAATGTAAAAGCAGGTGATAAGGTTGAATCAGGAGAGCATGTTGCAATAAAACCAGGGAATTCGCTTCCATTGCGTAATATTCCAGTGGGTACTGTTGTGCATGCACTTGAGATGCGTCCAGGAAAAGGAGCTCAAATAGCACGAAGTGCTGGGGCTTCTGTTCAAATTGCTGGTCGTGATGGCTTGTATATTCTTGTTAAGCTTCGCTCTGGTGAAATGCGTAAAATTCTTGCTGAGTGTCGTGCGACAATTGGTGAGGTTGGTAACTCAGAGCATAGTCTTCGTAAGCTTGGTAAGGCAGGAGCAACGCGTTGGAGAGGTGTAAGGCCTACAGTTCGAGGTGTTGCAATGAACCCGGTTGATCATCCTCATGGCGGTGGAGAAGGTCGTACCTCTGGTGGTCGTAATCCTGTTACTCCATGGGGAGTACCTACTAAGGGTAAGAAAACTCGTAGTAATAAACGGACTGATAAAATGATCGTTCGTCGTAGAAATAGTAAATAAGGAAGGATTCAATGCCACGTTCAGTTAAAAAAGGTCCTTTTGTAGATCATCACCTTTATAAAAAGGTGATAGAGGCACAAGAATCTGGTAATAAGCGTCCAATTAAGACATGGTCTAGAAGATCAATGATTTTGCCTGATATGATAGGATTAACCATTGCAGTTCATAATGGTAAAGAACATATTCCGGTTTTCGTGTCTGAGAATATGGTTGGACATAAGTTAGGTGAGTTTTCAATGACTCGTACTTACCGCGGTCATACTGCGGATAAGAAAGTTAAGCGTTAGGGGGGGTATATGATGCAAGTAAGTGCTACTCATAAGTTTGCGCGTATTTCTCCTCAGAAAGCGCGCTTGGTCGTGGATTTGATCCGCGGAAAAGATGTTGAAACAGCTGTAAATATATTAACTTTTAGCGATAAAAAAGCAGCAGAGTTGATTAAGGCTATATTAAATTCAGCTATTGCTAACGCTGAGAATAATGAAGGTGCTGATATTGATGAATTAAAAGTTACAGCAGCATTTGTTGATGCCGGTCCTATCATGAAGCGTATGCGAGCTCGTGCTAAAGGTCGTGGTAATCGTATTTTGAAGCGTATCAGTCATATTACTGTTACAGTTGGCGATAAGTAAGGAGAGTCAGAATGGGTCAAAAAGTACATCCTATTGGTATTCGTTTAGGAATCACTAAGGATTGGAATGCTCGTTGGTATGCAGATAGTAAAAACTATTCGGACTTCCTTATTAGCGACATTGAAATTAGAAATGTATTAAATAAAAAATTAGCACATGCTTCAGTAAGTAAGATTCATATTGAGCGCGTAGCTAATGGTATTAGAGTAACGGTCCATACGGCTCGTCCGGGTGTTGTTATTGGTAAGAAAGGTGAGGACATTGAAAAGCTAAAGCAGCTTTTAATTGCTCAAACTGGTCTTCCTGTTAATATCAATATTGAAGAAATTAAGAAGCCTGAGCTGGATGCTAAATTGGTTGCAGAAAGCATTGCGCAGCAATTAGAAAAGCGTATTCAGTTTAGGCGTGCAATGAAGCGAGCGGTTGGTAATGCAATGCGTCTTGGGGCGGGTGGTATTAAAGTTAATCTTTCGGGTCGTTTAAATGGAGCTGAAATAGCGCGTGCTGAGTGGTATCGTGAAGGACGAGTTCCTTTGCACACTTTCCGCGCCGATATTGACTATGCCGCATTTGAAGCGAATACTACCTACGGAAAAATTGGTGTTAAAGTTTGGATCTTTAAGGGTGAAAAGCTTGGCAAATTTTCTTTGGAGTCTGAAAAGAAAACTAAAGGCAAAAGAGCCCGTAACTAAGAGGATACAAAATTATGTTAATGCCTAAACGAACTAAGTTTAGAAAAGTTCATAAAGGACGTAACCGTGGTTTGGCTTTAGTAGGTAACAAAGTTAGCTTCGGTCAGTTCGGGCTTAAAGCCGTTGAGAGAGGTCGAATGACTTCAAGGCAAATCGAAGCGGGTCGTCGAGTAATGACTCGTAAGGTTAAGCGTGGTGCTAAAATTTGGATTCGCGTATTTCCTGACAAGCCTATTACAAACAAACCTCTTGAGGTTCGTATGGGTAAGGGTAAAGGAAGTGTTGAATATTGGGTTGCCCAGATTCAACCAGGTCGCGTAGTTTATGAAATACAAGGTGTTGAAGAAAGTGTTGCTCGTGAAGCTTTTGAGTTAGCTGCGGCAAAGTTACCTTTTAAAACACAATTTGTTACAAGAACGGTGATGTAAATGACAGTTAAATCTTTACAAGAAAAATCTGTAGAAGAGTTGCGCGAAGAGCTAATTAGTCTTTTACAAGAACAGTTTAACTTGAGAATGCAAAATGCAACAGGACAGTTAAAGAATACTGTTCAGCTTAAGAATGCTCGTCGTTCTGTTGCTCGAGTTAAAACCATTATTCGTCAAAAGGTGAGTAAGTAGAATGTCTGGTCAAGAGAAAAAAGCTCGTGTGATGCAAGGTGCTGTTGTTAGTAATGGCATGCAGGATTCAATTGTTGTTAAAATTGAGCGCTTTGTTAAGCACCCAAAATATAAAAAGTTTATTAGAAAGTCAACAAAAGTTATGGCTCATGATGCTGATAATGTTTGTAAGGTAGGAGATACAGTTTCTATTCAAGAATGTAAGCCTATATCTAAAAACAAATCATGGACTCTAGTTAGTGTTGATGCTAAAGCTAAAATTTAATTTTTAAATTAAAAACAATTGTTTTTATAGTCAATCCGTCAAAATAACCAAGCCAATGAAATTGGAACTAGTTATTCTGGTGGTTTTTGTGCTATAATTGTATTTTTCACAGTAATAAGTATGGAGGAACACCATGATTCAGATGCAAACAGTACTGGATGTTGCTGATAACAGTGGTGCGCGTCGCGTTCAGTGTATTAAAGTGCTGGGCGGTTCAAAGCGTCGTTACGCTGCAATTGGTGATGTCATTAAAGTGGCAATTAAAGAAGCTGCTCCTCGTGGAAAAGTTAAAAAGGGCGATGTTTACAATGCGGTTGTTGTTCGTACAGCAAAAGGTGTTCGTCGCCCTGATGGTTCTTTGATTAAGTTTGATGGTAATGCAGCGGTTATTTTAAACGCGAAGCATGAGCCGGTTGGAACGCGTATTTTTGGGCCAGTGACGCGTGAGTTAAGAAATAATAAGTTTATGAAAATTGTTTCTTTAGCTCCTGAAGTTTTATAAGGAATAAGATAATGAATCGACTAAAAAAAGGTGATGAAATTATCGTTGTTGCTGGCAAAGATAAAGGGAAAAAAGGTTCTATTTCTTCTATTTTGCAAAACGGTAAAGTCGTCGTAGATGGTATTAATCTAGCTAAAAAGCATGTTAAGCCAAATCCTATGACTGGAGATCAAGGTGGTATCGTTACTAAAGAGATGCCAATTGACGCTTCAAACGTAGCTTTATTTGATTCTGAAACTGGAAAAGCTGGTAAAGTCGGCATTAAGGTTGAAGGAGAAATTAAGGTTCGTGTCTTTAAATCTACGGGAAAAGCGGTAGACGCTTAATTTTAGGTTAAAAAAATGGCAAGACTACAAAAAGTTTATAAAGAAGAAGTTTTACCAAAGCTTGTTAAGAAGTTTGGTTATTCATCTTCTATGCAAGCCCCAAAATTAACTAAAATTACAGTTAATATGGGTGTCGGTGATGCAATTGCCGATAAAAAAGTTTTAGATAATGCAGTTGCTGATATGGAAGCCATTACTGGTCAAAAAGTTGTTAAAACTTTAGCTCGTAAATCTGTTGCAAGCTTTAAGGTTCGTGATGGTTATCCTGTTGGCTGCAAAGTGACGCTTCGCGGTGCTCAGATGTATGAGTTTCTTGATCGATTGATCAATGTTGCTCTACCTCGGGTAAGGGATTTTCAAGGTTTAAATGCCAAGGCTTTTGACGGCCGTGGTAACTATAACTTAGGGATCAAGGAGCAGATTATCTTTCCAGAGATCGAGTTTGAAAAAATAGACAAGATTCGTGGAATGGATATTAACTTTGCGACTACTGCTCAAACTAATGATGAAGCTAAAGCCTTGTTAGAGGCATTTAACTTTCCATTTAAGAAGTAAGGAAGTCTCATGGCTAAACAATCAATGATTGCTAGAGAAAACAAAAGAGCTAGAATAGTGGCTAAGTTCGCAGTTAAGCGAGCAGAGTTAAAAAAGGCTTCAGTTGATTTTTCTCTGAGTTTTGAAGAGCGTATGGATGCGATGGATAAGTTAGCAAAACTTCCTCGCAATGCGTCTCCAGTTCGTCAACAAAATCGTTGTCGTTTAACTGGGCGCCCACACGGTGTATATAGAAAGTTCGGGTTGTCACGCAATATGCTAAGAGAATTAGCAATGCAAGGTGATGTGCCTGGTTTAAGAAAGGCCAGTTGGTAAGGATTAATTGTTATGAGTATGTCTGATCCAGTTGCGGATATGTTAACGCGCATTAGAAACGGCCAGATGGCTGGTCACGCTAGTGTGAACATTCCTTCTTCTAAAATGAAAGTAGCGCTTGCTAATGTTTTAAAGGAAGAAGGTTTTGTTTCAACATATGACGTAAAAGAAGTTAATGGTAAGCCTGAGTTGTTAGTAAGTCTTAAGTACTATGAAGGTCAGCCAGTTATTGAAATGATTAAGCGAGTGAGTCGTCCAGGCTTGCGTGTTTATAAAAACAAAAATGAACTGCCAAATGTTGTTGGTGGCCTAGGTGTAGCAATTATTTCTACATCTCAAGGTGTTATGTCTGATCGTCAAGCTCGTAAAGTGGGTGTTGGTGGTGAGATTATTTGTTATGTAGCTTAGGAGATTTATTTATGTCTAGAATTGCAAAATCTCCAATTACTCTACCCGCAGGTGTAGAGGTTAAGGTTGACGGTACAAATGTAATTGTTAAAGGAGCTAAAACCTCTTTAAATAAAAAAATGAATGCTAATGTTTCTGTTTCTGTGAGTAATGGTGTGGTTAGCTTTTTACCCACTAAAGAGTCCAAGGAGAACTGGGCTCAAGCAGGTACAGTACGAGCGCTTGTTAACAATATGGTTGTTGGCGTAACCGATGGTTTTGAGAAAAAGCTAGAGTTGGTTGGCGTTGGTTATAGAGCAAAATCTCAGGGTAAGGTTTTAAATTTAACACTGGGATTTTCACATCCTGTTGAGCATGCTATTCCTGAAGGAATTACAGTTGAGACTCCAAGTCAAACTGAAATTATTGTTAAGGGAGCAGACAAGCAGGTAGTTGGTCAAGTTGCTTCTGAGATTCGCGCTTATCGTCCGCCAGAGCCTTATAAAGGTAAGGGTGTGAGATATTCTGATGAGTGGATTCTTCGTAAAGAAGCTAAGAAGAAATAGGTAGAGGATTTAGAATGGATAAGAAAACTACCAGACTTCGTAGAGCTAAAAAGATACGCGGTAAGATTGCGGTGCAGAATATTGCTCGCTTGTGTGTTTATAGAACGCCTAAGCACATTTATGCACAAGTAATTGCTGCTGACGGTGCTACGGTTGTTGTTGCTAGCTCTACAGTCCAAGCAGAAATTAAGAAAGAAGTTGGCTTCACTGGTAACAAAGAAGCTGCAAAAATAGTTGGAAAGTCGATCGCAGAAAAAGCTAAAGCGGCAGGTATTGTATCTGTTGCCTTTGATCGCTCAGGGTTTAAATACCATGGTCGAGTTAAAGAGTTAGCTGAATCAGCGCGTGAAAACGGTCTTGAGTTTTAAGAGAAAGGGTTCAAAATGTCTTCAAAGGAATTACAAGAAGGTCAAGATGGCCTAATTGAGAAGCTCGTTTCTGTGCGTCGTGTTGCTAAAGTTGTTAAAGGGGGTCGTGTATTCGGTTTTTCTGCTTTAACAGTTGTTGGTGATGGCGAGGGGCGTGTTGGTTACGGAAGTGGTAAAGCAAATGAAGTGCCTGTTGCAATTAAAAAAGCAATGGAAAAGGCTCGTCGTAACATGAAAGATGTGCACCTTAACGGTAGTACATTGCAGTATCCAATTAACTTCAAGCAAGGAGCTGCTAATATTGTTATGCTTCCTGCCTCAGAAGGGACAGGGGTTATTGCTGGTGGAGCGATGCGTGCTGTTTTTGAAGCTGCCGGAGTTAAGGATGTACTTGCTAAATGTATTGGAACAACGCGTCCAGTAAATGTAGTTCGTTCAACCGTTAATGCCTTAACAGGTATGAATAGTCCAGAATTTATCGCAGCAAAACGCGGTAAAACTGTTGAAGAAATTTTAGGTGAGTAAGATGGCTGACAATAAAAAGTTAAACATTACTTTGGTTAAAAGTATGATTGGGCGACTACCTAAGCATGTATGTTGTGTAAAAGGTTTAGGTCTAAGAAGAATGCACCAGACGGTAAGTGTTATTGATACCCCTGAAAACCGTGGAATGATTAATAAGGTTTCTTATTTATTAAAAGTAGAGGAAGCATAATATGCAACTAAATACTTTGAAACCAGCCGAAGGCTCAAACCCTGCAGCAAAACGCAAGGGTAGAGGTCAAGGTTCTGGTAACGGAAAGATGGCAGGTCGTGGCCATAAAGGTCAAAAGTCTAGATCAGGAGGGATGCCTAAAGTAGGCTTTGAAGGTGGTCAAATGCCTTTACAGCGTAGGCTTCCAAAAGTAGGTTTTACTTCGCGCAAATCTAAGTATGTTGATGAGATTCGTTTAGATACGATTTCTAAACTTGATGCTGATGTTGTTGATATTGCGGCACTTAAAGCTGCTGATTTAATTTCGGATATAATTAAAGAAGTTAAAGTAATTAATTCTGGTGAAATGACTAGAGCGGTTAAATTATCAGGGTTGAGAATAACAGTAGCTGCAAAGATTGCTGTTGAAGCAGCTGGCGGCTCTGTAGAGTAATTATATGAACAATCAAGCTATTGGGTCAAGAGAGTCATCAGGGTTAAGAGGTAAAATATTTTTTGTTTTAGGTGCTTTGATAATCTTTAGGCTTGGAACTCATATTCCAGTTCCTTTGATTGATCCTATTGCCTTGGCAGCTATGTTTGAACAGCAGCAGGGAACTATCTTAGACATGTTTAACATGTTTTCTGGTGGTGCTTTGGAGCGATTGTCTATCTTAGCCCTTGGGATTATGCCTTATATTTCAGCATCTATTATTATGCAGTTACTAACGGTTGTTTCCCCAACCTTAGAAAAGATTAAGAAAGATGGTGAAGCAGGTAGGCGTAAAATCACGCAATATACTCGTTATTTTACGGTTGTACTGGCTACTTTTCAGGGTCTAGGGGTTGCGATTGCTTTAGAGTCTCAAAATATTAATGGGATGTCAGTTGTTGTACAACCAGGTTTTTTGTTTAAGTTAATTGCTGTAGTAACGCTAGTAAGTGGTACAATTTTCTTAATGTGGTTAGGAGAGCAAATTACTGAAAGAGGGATCGGTAACGGTATTTCTTTAATTATTTTTGCAGGTATTGTAGCGGGTTTGCCAGCTGCTTTAGGCGGAACCTTTGAGCAGGTGAATACAGGAGCTTTACACACAATTACAGTGTTTATTTTATTAGCTCTAGTTTTCTCTGTCATAGCCTTTGTTGTTTTTGTCGAAAGAGGTCAGCGTCGTATTCCCATACATTATGCTCAGCAGATGCGTGGGCGTAAGATGCATGGTGGTCAAGAAGGTCATTTGCCTCTTAAGTTAAACATGGCAGGGGTTATTCCTCCTATTTTTGCATCAAGTATTATTTTATTTCCTGCGACATTAGGTGGATGGTTTGGTGCCTCAGAAAACATGGGTTGGTTGCAAGATATTGCAACGACTATGTCTCCTGGGCAACCGTTGTATATTTTGCTTTATGCAATGGCCATTATTTTCTTTTGCTTTTTTTATACAGCGATAGTTTTTAATCCTAATGAGACAGCAGATAACTTGAGAAAGCAAGGTGCGTTTTTACCAGGTATTAGGCCTGGGCCTCAAACAGCTCGAAAAATTGATAGTATTATGGGTCGTTTAACTTTAGCAGGTTCGATTTATATTACGGCAGTTTGCTTGTTGCCAGAGTTTTTAATCTTATACTGGAATGTACCATTTTATTTTGGTGGGACAGCTCTGTTGATTATAGTAATAGTTGTTATGGATTTCATGACGCAAATTCAGACTCACATGATGTCAGGTCAGTATGAGAAGGCAATGAAAAAAGCAAATTTAAAGGGTAGATAAATGCTCAATCTGCTGCTTAGAGAATTTTATTGTAGTGCGATAGATATATTTGTATGAACTTAAAAGTTACTGGTTTAATTTAAAATGTTAAGCTGATATTTTTTACGGGTGTTTATTTTATCTTTTGTGAACAATACGATGTCTTTAAGTAGGGTTTTGAGGAAAATATAATTTTATCTCTAGTAATTTTGATCAAGAGCTGGTATAGTTTCCTGTTTTTGATCAATGGATAGTTAAGGAGCGCAAAATGGCTCGTATTGCCGGCGTAAACATTCCAGCGAACAAGCATGTTGTTATTGGTCTAACATCTATATATGGTGTTGGTTCTGTACTTGCAAATAAAATTTGCAGTATAGCAAAAGTTAGTCCAGTAACTAAAGTTCGTGAACTAACTGAAAAACAGTTAGAAGCACTTCGTTCAGAAGTTATAAATTATAAGATTGAAGGTGATCTTCGTCGTGATGTCTCCATGAACATTAAGAGATTAATGGACATGGGTTGTTATAGAGGAATTCGCCATCGTCGTAGTCTTCCACTACGAGGTCAAAATACAAAAAACAATGCTCGTACGCGTAAAGGGCCTAAGAAACCTATTAAGCGTTAAGTATTAAATTTGTGAGATAAAGATATGGCAAAATCAAATTCGCGTAGTAGTAAGAAAAAAGTTAAGCACATCGTAACGGATGCGGTTGCTCATGTTCATGCTACTTTTAATAACACTATCATTACTATTACTGACCGAACTGGCAACACTTTGTGTTGGGCAACTTCGGGAGGTAGTGGTTTTCGTGGTTCAAGAAAAAGTACGCCATTTGCTGCTCAGGTAGCGGCTGAGAAAGCGGGTCAAATGGCTACTGAATATGGTGTAAAAAATATGGATGTTATGGTTAAAGGCCCTGGGCCTGGTCGTGACTCTGCTGTGAGAGGGTTAAATTCTGTTGGATTTAAAATTACATCTATTTCTGATGTAACTCCTATTCCTCATAATGGTTGTCGCCCACCTAAGAAGCGTCGCGTATAAAATTTCGAGGTAAGCATGGCTAGATATATTGGTCCTAAGTGTAAACTGTCTCGTCGTGAAGGTACGGATTTATTTTTAAAGAGTGGTGTTCGTAGCATCGAATCTAAATGTAAAATAGATCAACTACCAGGTCAACACGGTACAGGGCGTAAACGAGTAACTGAATATGGGTTACAGTTGCGCGAGAAGCAAAAAGTTCGTCGTATGTATGGCGTTTTAGAAAAGAAATTTCGTTTGTATTACAAAGAAGCGGATCGTCGTAGAGGATCAACAGGTGTTAACTTGTTGCAAATTCTTGAAAGTCGATTGGATAATGTTGTTTATCGTATGGGCTTTGCCTCGACTCGTTCAGAGGCGCGACAGCTGGTTTCGCATAAGGCGATCCAAGTGAATGGCACTGCGGTAAACATCCCATCTTATGAAGTTGCTTCTGGTGATGTTATAAGTATTCGTGAGAAGTCAAAAAATCAAACTCGTATTGCTAGTGCATTAGAATTAAATGCTCAGGCAGGCCCGGTAAGTTGGGTTGAGATTGATAAGCCTAAATTTGAAGGAATATTTAAAAATGTTCCTGATCGCACTGATTTATCTTCAGACATTTCTGAAAATTTAATTGTTGAGCTTTACTCTAAGTAATAGAAAACGGAGAAAATTTCTAATGCAAGAAATGTTAGAACAACTACTGACACCGCGTTTGGTTGATATCAAAAGATTATCTGATTTTCATAGTCGTGTTGTACTTGAGCCTATGGAAAGAGGTTTTGGTCATACCTTAGGGAATTCTTTGAGAAGAATCTTGTTGTCTTCAATGCCTGGTGCTGCAATTGTTGAAGCAAAAATTGATGGCGTTCTGCATGAATATTCATCAATAGAAGGCGTTAGAGAAGATGTTTTAGAGATTCTTCTTAATTTAAAAGAAGTTTCAATAAAATTGAATGAAAGTTCTGAAGCAGAACTGATATTAAGTAAAAAAGGACCTGCTGTTGTAACGGCTGCTGATATTCAATTGAATCATGACTCAGAGATAATGAATCCTGATTTAATTATTGCTCATCTAAGTGATGGTGCAGAAATTAATATGACTTTAAAAGTTGAAAAAGGTATTGGTTATCGTGCAGCAGTACAGTCTTCTGATTCAGATACATCTAGTATTGGTGTATTAAAGCTCGATGCTAGTTTTAGCCCTGTTCATACGGTAAGTTATGAGGTTCAAAATGCTCGAGTAGAGCAAAGAACTGACTTAGATAAGTTGCTGTTAGATGTTGTAACCGATGGGACATTAGGCCCAGAAGAAGCGATTAAACAAGCAGCAACCGTATTGCATTATCAGTTGCGTTCATTTGTTGAATTAAAGCATCAAGAAGTTGAAGCAGTAGAGGAACCGAAAGAGGAGTTTGATCCTATTTATCTGCAGCCTGTAGATGACTTGGAATTGACTGTTCGTTCAGCTAACTGTTTAAAAGCAGAGCAAATCTATTACATTGGTGATCTTGTTCAGCGTGCAGAATCTCACTTGTTAAAAACACCTAACCTAGGTAAAAAGTCACTTCAAGAGATTAAGGATATCCTTGCTCAAAGAGGTCTTGGGCTAGGAACTAAATTAGAAAATTGGCCACCCGCTAGCCTAGTTAGCAAAGAGTCACTTTAAGTTATAAGGATCCATTATGCGTCATCGTAAAAGTGGTCGTAAATTAAATCGTAACAGTTCACATCGTAAAGCAATGTTTAGAAATATGTCTGCATCTTTATTTGAACATGAAATGATTAAAACGACTGTCGCTAAAGCGAAAGAGTTACGCGGTGTTGCTGAGCCATTAATTACTTTGGCAAAGCAAGATAGTGTTCATAACCGCCGTATTGCTTTTTCACGCTTGCGTGATAAGGCAGCGGTTGGTAAGTTATTTTCAGAAATTGGGCCTCGTTATGAGTCTCGGCCAGGTGGATATGTCCGCATTATGAAATGCGGGTATCGTCCAGGCGATAATGCACCTATGGCATATGTTGAATTAGTAGATCGTCCAGATCTATCTGATTTAGAGTCAGGCGCAGAGTAACCTTTTAAAAGCCAGTCTAAGACTGGCTTTTTTGTTTATGCCTGTTTATTTCGATACTCATACCCATCAATCTTATTCTCTTATTTCTCAGTCAAATTCTTTTGCTTTATTGGTAACAGATAGAGTTGATGATCTTTCGAAGTTAAACTTTTATTCTTCCGATAATCTTCTTTATGCAATGGGTTTTCATCCTTGTTATTTACCTAGTGATTTATCATCTTTAGATTTATTGGAAAATAAAATTATGCTTGGCAATGTCGATGCTATTGGAGAAATAGGTCTAGATTTTTTTCCAGAATTTATAGACAATAAATTAAAGCAGTTAAAATATTTTAATTTGCAATTAGATCTAGCTTATAAGTATGATTTACCCGTTTCTATTCATGCAAGAAAGTCTTTAAACGAAGTTTTTAGTTGCATTAAAAATAGCAATAATTTTGGTGTTATTCATGGGTTTAATGGAAGTTATGAACAGGCTATTGAATTTGTTAAAAAGGGTTTTAAAATAGGTGTAAATGGAGTTGTTTGTAATCCTAAAGCGGTTCGCTATCATAAGTTAGTTACAAAGTTACCTTTATCAAAAATAGTGTTAGAAACAGACTTTCCGTATGTTAAAAATAGATCTTTGCGACCAATTTTAATTGATGAAGTCGCTACTATGGTTGCTAAGTTAAAGAAGATCTCAGCTGAAGAAGTGGTTAGGGTTACAACCAATACAGCGAAAAGAATTTTTTTAAGGAAGTCATGCTGAAGCTTAACTAACAAAATGTGGTATAGCCCTAAAGTTTTATAAGGAATAAAATGAATCCACTATTTGAAAGAAGTTTATTGGTTTTTGGTGAAGAAGGTCTGAAAGCTTTGCAAGGCTCTCATGTTTTAGTCGCAGGAGTGGGTGGTGTAGGTGGTTTTGTTGCAGAAGCCTTAGCTAGAGCGGGGGTGGGTCAATTAACTTTAGTTGATCATGACAATGTCTCTGCTTCAAATGTAAATCGTCAAATTATTGCCCTTAATTCAACGGTGGGCTTGAGAAAAGTGGAGGTAATGAAAGCTCGTATTCTGGATATTAACCCTAATTGTCAAGTTTCTATTTCAGCGGTTTTTTTAAAACCAGAGGACATGCCTGAATTACTTTCAAACAATTTTGACTGTCTTGTTGATGCGATAGATAGCTTGAATTGTAAAGTCGCTTTAGTAAAAACAGCTTGTGAACTAGGTTTGCCTGTTGTATCTAGTATGGGAGCTGGTAGGCGTATTGACCCAAGTAAAATCCTAGTATCTCGTTTAGATAAAACTCATACCTGCGGTTTAGCTAGAAATATGCGTCAACGGCTTTCTAAGATAGGATATGCAAAAAAAGTAAAAGTAGTATTTTCAACCGAACTGCCATTGCCGCCTGGTCCAGTAGAGGAAATTGCAGGGGCAAGAAATCGTGTTGTTAATGGTACGGCAAGTTATATGCCGGGGATATTTGGTTTGATGTTAGCAGGTATGGTGATTAATGATTTAGTTGGTAAGATGTTATCTAAAAAATAAATGTAATCCGCCCTTTTTTACATTCTTGGGAGCGTTTTTTATAGTGTTATTTTTTTCTAAATCTGCAATGATTATTTTAACTTGTTGCTTGGTATCAACTAAATTCATGCCTGTTTTTAAACGCTTGTCATAGAGTATTTTAAGCATTAAATAATCTAGGCCTGTAAGAAGATCTAGCTTACTAGCATCGTTTGCAATGCTTGGATGTACCCAGTCAGAGTCGTTAGGGAGTCCCATTGCTTGAGTTGTTTCTTCAGCAATACAGGCGGGTAGTAGTCCTCTGCTCATGGCATGATCAACAGGGATAATTACAGTGGCTTGGGTTATTTGATGTTTATTGTTGCGATTAAAAAAAGCGATGCAGTTGCTCTTGAGAGCTAAATGTTTTTGAGAAGCATCCCCATGCTTAGCAATTGTATTTTTAAAAAATTCATCCCTTGTAAGAACTATTTTTAGATTGGCTTGCTGGTTATTTGCTTGAGAAATTGGATGGTTAGTAATCTGGGAGAGATGTCTCATATGAGCATGGGTTAATTTTTCAATCAAATCATTTTGTTGAAGGTGTTCATATATGAAAGTATATTTAATTGGTTGATACCATTTAACAACCTTCATGTCTGTTTGTTTATATTCATTTTTTAAAGCAATTTCAATAAAAGATTTTTTAATAAATTCAGGTTCTTGCCATGAACTTAGAGCTAAAGATTGACTAGAAAAAATCCAAAAGAATAGTATTAGGATAATGTTTTTGTTCATTTTCATTAAGTATAGCCCCTTTCCAGTTGAGTCATAATACGAATATTTTTTAAGATCAATTTTATCTTGTTGACCGATTTCCTGTGTGGGGATTTGGGTGTTGAGAGGTTTATGATTTACTGGTTGATTTTTGATCAAAAACAACTCCTTTCACGCAAAAAAGGTCTTAGTAATCCTAGGGACTATTGTATAAAAATTTTATTTTGTATATAACCTAAAAAAATTATACTGCCCCAAGAAAAACAAACAACATTTTCTAAATCGTTATTCTAAAAAAGATAAAATAACGAGAGAAAATGAGAGGGTAATATCATGAGTAGAAAAAGAACAGTTTATTCAGCAGAATATAAAGCAAGATTAGTTTTAGAGGTTTTAAAATAAGAGAAGACACTTGCGGAAATAGCAAGTGCAAATAAAATAACGCCACTAAACCTACAGAATTGGAAGAAGATATTTCTTGCAAATGCAGAACTAGCGATGGAACCTAGTAAGGCTATCAAAGAGTATAAAAAAGCTAATGTGAAACTACAGATTGAAGTAGGTGAATATGCTAAAAAAGTGGGACAACTGACTCTCGAAAAGGACTGGGCTGTGGGAAATCTCGGGAGCTTGGACTTATCTAAAAAACTAGAGATGGTTGATGAGACTGGGCTA
>CAYLXI010000022.1:0-17083 GCA_964387695.1 uncultured Piscirickettsiaceae bacterium | reverse complement strand
TTTCTTAAATTCCTAATCACTACATAGGAGTCGAATATAAAATGTCCACTTAACCTATGGGCGAAGCTAAGATTTTTTGCAAGCACCTAGCGAACAATCTCTAGCACTCTATATCCAATTCCTATATAGGGATTCGGGTAAATAAAAGAACAGTTTTTAAGTTTAAATTTGAGTTACAATGGAAAGTAGTTTTCCATAAAATTGTTTTTAAAATAAAATTTTCTCTAAATTAGGCTTTAACTTTCTTTTGAATACTCTCAATATCATTCAGTTTCAATTATTTCCTGAAGACAATCAAGCTCTCCAAAATTTATCTGGCAGGCAAAACGAACATATTCAACAGCTTGAACTCAAGATGGGTGTAGAAATAAATTTATTCAGTTTTAGTGTTAAAATCATTGGTTTGCCAGAGCGTTTAGTGAGGTCTGAGCAAGCTATTCGAGATATTTATAAAAAGGCCCTGCAAAATGAACTTTTACCAAAGGATGTACATCTTATTTTACAATCTTATGGTGCAGAGCAAAATAAGACCTCTTACGAAGAGCAAATTTTAGTTAAAACGCGCAGAAAAACGATTAAAACTCGCAACACCAGTCAGTATTATTATGTTCAATCAATTCAGGAAAATAATATTAATTTTGGTATAGGTCCCGCTGGAACAGGAAAAACCTATCTTGCCGTTGCTTGTGCGGTTGAGGCTTTAGAAACAGAACAAGTTCGGCGCATTATTTTAACCAGACCCGCAGTGGAGGCAGGTGAGAAGCTAGGGTTTTTACCTGGTGATTTAAGCGAAAAAATAGACCCTTATTTACGCCCCTTGTTTGATGCTTTATATGATATGCTTGGTTTTGAAACGGTTGAGCGACTGATTGAGAAAAAGGTTATAGAGATAGCTCCGCTCGCTTTTATGAGGGGAAGAACGCTTAATGAAGCCTTTATTTTATTAGATGAAGCTCAAAATACCACTTCTGAGCAGATGAAAATGCTATTAACTCGCATGGGTTTTGGATCTAAAATTGTCGTGACGGGGGATATTACTCAATGTGATTTACCCAAACATGTAAAATCAGGACTACGGCACGCTATTGAAGTGCTAGAGGGCGTTCCAGAAATCAGCTTTTCTTTTTATCAAGCAAGAGATGTCGTCAGGCATAGTTTAGTGCAGAAAGTTGTTCAGGCTTATGAATTGCATGATAAAAAATGTTTTTAGTAACGCAATGATTTATATTGAATTACAGTGGGGAGTTAAAGAGCAAACTTTGCCAACGATAGAACAATGCAATCGATGGGTAGGTGCCTCTTTGATAGGAAAGCAAAAAGTTATAGAGACAGAGCTAACTATTCGTATTGTTAATGAGCTAGAAATCCAAGCACTCAATCGTGATTATCGTGGAATAAATAAGCCAACCAATGTATTATCTTTTGAGTTTGATAATTTACCAGGCCTGGTAAATTTAAAAGGTTTTTTACCCTATCTTGGTGACTTAGCAATTTGTGATACAGTGATTAAGAGAGAGGCAGCAGAGCAAAATAAAACGGAAGAAGCTCATTGGGCACATATGATTATACATGGCTCTTTACATTTACAAGGATATGATCACATAAAAGAGATAGAAGCTAAGGAAATGGAAGCTTTAGAGGTTAAGATTTTACAAAGCCTAGGCTATAAAAACCCTTATCTTTAGGGATTAAGTGCTTTTTCCCAATTTCTATATAGAAACTTGGAACTTATAATCAAATTTTAATAATACAGGAAAGTCCTTAATCATGAGTGATGACAGGCGGTCGGTAAGCTGGCTAGAACAACTAAAAAAACTTTTTTCAAACCAAGCAGACCATCTAACCCAATTAGCTGAACTACTTAAAAAATCTAAAGAAGAAAACCTCATTGATGCAGATGCTTTATTTATGATAGAAGGCGTTTTAGAGGTGTCAGAAATGCGAGTTAGAGATGCCATGATTCCTCGTAATCAAATGAGTAGCGTTGATGACTCTTCCTCCCTAGAAATTATTTTAACACTAATGTTAAAGGCCTCTCATTCCCGATATCCTGTCATATCCTCTGATGGTAACGAGGCGAATTCTGTAAAAGGAGTTCTGTTAGCTAAAGATGTCTTAAAAGCGGTAGTGAATAACCAGTTGACCTCTAAAGAAGATCTAGAGGTTTTGTACCGTCCTGCTATTATTGTGCCAGAAAGTAAGCGTTTAAATGTATTGTTACGAGAGTTTAAGTCGGGTAGAAATCATATGGCAATTGTAGTGGATGAATATGGTGAGCTATCAGGTGTTATTACCATTGAAGATGTTTTAGAAGAAATTGTTGGAGATATTTCAGATGAACATGATGAGGATGAAACTGATAATATTCAAAAACATGTTAAAGGTGGTTATACTGTGGATGCAATTACTCAAGTAGATGAATTTAATGAGTTTTTTAAAACAGATATTGAAAACGGACAGATAGAAACGGTTGGGGGAGCAGTTAATCACTTTTTAGGACGGATTCCAGAAAAAGATGAAGTTTTTGAAATGGTTGGGTTAATATTTGAGGTGACTAAATCTAGCCAGAGACGAGCAGACTCTTTTAAGGTTAATCCTGTAGGTAAAGAGAAAGTTAGTGAAGAAATGAAGTTTTCTAATAGTAAAAAAGAAGTTTAAGGTTCTAGCTTTTATACAAAAGCTGGATAAATAGCGAACAAGGAAGGGTGCTAAATGCCCTTATGTCAAAGAGTGGTGTTAAAGGTTTTATAATGTTTAAACGGTTTTTTTTGGGCGTGTTACAGATCTTTAAACCTAATAAACAAGTGTTTATTGCACTGAGCTTTGGTGTTTTGGCTGTTGCGGCGTTTGAGCCAATTGGAATAGCCCTTGCGGCAATCATTTCTCTTGCTGGTCTTTTCTGGGTTTGGATGAAATCTGGTTCACTTTTTGACGGATTTAAAACAGGCTTCTGGTTTGGGCTTGGGATGTTTGGAGTTGGTGCAAGTTGGTTGATGTCTAGCCTGTATTTATATTCCAATATTCCTTTAATTTTATCTCTATTAGCAACTTTTATTTTTGTTGCCTTTCTTGCTTCTTTTGCAGGATTAGCTGGACTTTTAGCTAGCTATTTTTATAATAAAAAATCCCCTAACTTTATTCTTGTTTTAATTTTTCCTGCTGCTTGGGTGTTGCTTGAATGGACGCGTTCTACCATATTTGGCGGTTTTCCTTTTTTATTAATTGGTAACTCTCATGTTCATACTTGGTTAGCTGGTTATGCCCCTGTTTTAGGGGTTTTAGGGGTTAGTTGGGCGGTTGCCTTAACGGCAGCGGCTCTAGTTTGGATAATAACGCAAAAATCTTGGCTGGCAGCCAGCACGATTTTGGCAGTAGTTTGGGCAATGGGCTTAAGCTTAAAACAAATTGAGTGGGTAAGCCCCATTGACAGCCCTGTTAAAGTTGCTTTATTGCAAGGTAATATTTCACAGGATCAAAAATGGCTTCCCGAAGTATTTATACCCTCGTTAAGCATGTATGTTGACTTAACAAAACAAAATTTAGATGCAGATTTAATCGTTTGGCCAGAAACCGCCGTTGCCAGCTATTTTGATAGAGTACAAAAAGGAGCTTTAAGATCATTTTTAAAAGAAGCGCCGCTTCTTGATGCAGATATTTTAATCGGAGTTATTACCAGAGATATCGATAAAAAACATTATTATAATGCGATTGTTCATGCCAATAATCCCGAACAAGAGTATCGTAAATCTCGTCTAGTTCCATTTAGTGAATATTTTCCTTTTCCTGCTCTCATGAATCAATTAAGTGAATGGTTTAATCTGCCTTTTTCTTCTTTTACCCCAGGGGAAGGAACTACTGAATCAAGATTGATGACCTTGGCAGGGCATGAAGTAGGTTTATCTATTTGTTTTGAAGCCGCTTTTGGTGCAGAACTAGCATTAAGCTTACCCAGAGCCAAGTTTTTAGTAACTATAAGCAATGATGCTTGGTTTGCACACACATTGCAACCAGCTCAACAACTGCAAGATGTGCAAATGCGTGCTTTAGAGCTAGGACGCGAAATAGCCAGAAGTACCAATACTGGCTATACCGCAATAATAGATATAACAGGTAATATAAAGTATCAAATTCCAGCTTATGAAGAAGGTGTTTTAAGAGGGGAAATCCAGCCTTATGAGGGGGTGACTTTTTTCGCGGAATGGAAGCATATACCGATACTGGCTATGTTAAGTTTGATTTTTGGATTTATTATTGCTAAAAGAAATATTGGCAGGAAGAAGGCTTAAGATCCTCCTTAATGAATCGCTTAATGAAATAAAAGATTGAAGTGCTTTTAAATTAAAGTAGTTTTAACACAAAAAAGACCTCACTCTTTACGAAATAAGGTCTTTTTGATTATAAAAATAATTTATTTAAAAATTATTTTACTTTTTTATATGTTTTTTTCAAATCTTTGATTTTAGCTTTTTGTTTAGAAACTTTAGCTTCTCTTGATTTGATTTCTTTTTTAAGCGACTTCTTAGTAACTTTAGCCATGTGACTTTCCTTATTTGATTGTGCATGATTGCACGATAAAAACACCGATAATCGGCGAATTTTTTATTGCTAAGTTATTTATTAGTGAGTATTGTTTTTATCTAAAAAAACACGAATAAACTTTCGTAATTCACGAGCAGCACTGGTATCTAGTTCTTCACAAAGCAAAACAAACGCATCTCGTTCTTCAGAATTAATTCTGATAGCAAGTTGACTGTTTTTTTTACCAAGTTTTTTGCGAGCTTTCTCTCCAGCCATGTTCTAGTGCCCCTGTAAATCATTACGATATGCAATGTATATACATATAATATACCGTGTAAAAAGGTATTGTCAAGTTTTATTTGATTCCCGAATCCCTATATATCCAGTTTTTAAGTAGGGATTAGGGATAAAGATTTATTAAGATGTAAGGCTTTATGAAATATTCAAGACATCTAAAGCGGCATCTAATCCGCGATGATTTAACACTAATTTTGCTTGGGATTGAACAGATGGTTTGGCATGATAGGCAATGCTTAGAGCGGCTTCATTCATCATTAATAGGTCATTTGCTCCATCACCCACTGCAATGACTTGTGAAGGGGAGATGTTTAAGATTTGGCATAGTTCATATAAATAATCGGCCTTGGCTTGTGCATCAATGATATTTCCTGTTAGTTTTCCTGTTAGTTTTCCACTGTGTATTTCTAGTGTATTAGCTCTGGAAAAGTTTAAGTTTAATTGTTTTTGTAGGCGTCCAGTAAAAAAAGTAAAGCCTCCAGATACTAATGCAAAAGCAATTCCTTTTTCTTTTAGCCCGTTAATCCAAGTTTTAGCACCAGGGTTAAGTTTTAGTCTTTCGTTATAAACTTTATCAAGAGCCGATTCATCTAGACCTTTTAGAAGTGCCACGCGTTTGTTAAGTGAGGATTCAAAGTCAAGTTCACCACGCATTGCTGCTTCGGTAATTTCTGAAACTTGTGGCTTTAGGTTCATCATGTCGGCAATTTCATCTACACATTCTATTGCGATTAAGGTTGAGTCCATATCGCTAATGACAAGTTTTATATCTTCTGGTTTGAAGTCATGAGGGATAATATTGATGTCAAGTTGAGTTTGTTCTCTTAAATATTGGAGTTTTTTTGAAGTAAAATCATCTTCAAGACTGGTCTGAAAATGGCTTGCTACGGAGGTTAATTTGCCAACATAACTCTCAATAAGGTTGCTTTGTTTAAAGGTTAGAGATGATGCGTGAATAATAAGTTTTGCCATAATGTGCTCTTAAAATAGGATGGATTAATCTAAAACGGCGATAATTTTAGTCTGTGCAAAATGATCCTGTAAAGTTTGACGTTTAGAAGTAAAAAGGGTGATCCAACCTATCCAAAACAATAAGGTTGCGGTTATAAAACGCAGGTTAGCGTCTTGTCGAGTGAGTATAAAACCGTCTTTTCTAACGAGTTGCAGTTTCCAGCTTCGTAATCCAGGAGTTTGGCCAGATTGAACCCAAAAATAGCTTAAATAAAAATAGGTTATTGCAAGCAAGTACATTTGAAAAGCCAACAGAGTAAGGGGGTCAGATGCAAAGTAGCTACCTTGCCATAAGACAAATGGAATGGCAGCAAAAAACCATACCGCACAAAGTAAAAGTAGGTCGTACAAAAAAGCAGAAATAATTTTAAAAGCAATCATAAATGGTAGTTAAGAGTGTTAATATTGTTTATATCATAACTTAATATAAAAGTTCTACAAGGGAATAAAAATGAATTTTCAAGATGAAGGGTTTTCTCTTATTTGGGTCATTGGAGGTTGGCTGGGTTTGTTAATTTCGCTAGTTTGGGCGGTTAAAGGTGCACCTTGGCATAAAATGAAGGACGATAAGTCGGCACAACATGTTTTTTTTGGTGCCAGTGTGGTGTTTTTTTTGGTTTGGAATTTTTCTGCTTCAATCGGTTCAGGATTAACGTTTCATTTTTTGTTTATGACCATCGCGACTTTAATGTTTGGGGCTCATTTTGCTCTAATGACCGCGTTTTTAGCCATTGTTGGGGTAACTATTGCTGGAAATGCTGGGTGGCAAGTTATTGGGGTTAATTTTTTGATAATGGGCTGGATTCCCATTATTTTGTCTTGGTGGATTGCAAAACTAGCCTATAGATTTTTAGATCGTAATTTTTTTGTTTTTGTACTTTTAAATGGTTTTTTTGCTGCCGCTGTCTCAATGTTTGTTGTCTTAATGGTTTCTGCAGGGGTTATGTGGTTAAGTGAGGTGCAAACGGTTGAAACATTAAGGCAATCATTTTTGCCTTATATTACTTTAATAATTATTCCAGAAGGGTTTATAACAGGGATGGTTATGGGGGCTCTTATTATGTTAAAGCCGCATTGGATTAGTTGCTTTACGGATGAGCAGTTTTTAAAGGGCAAGTAAATTTTTTTTGAAGTTTAAGTTGTTAAAATAATTTTGTAGAAGCGTAAAAAAACCATCACTAGCTGGTTTTTTAATATATAAATTCCTTAAAGACTTTTTAAGGGGCGGTTTTGTATCTTATTTGAGCCAAGAAGGTTCTATGCTGTCAAATGCCTTGGCTTGTCTAAGTTCTCCTTGAGCTGTTATTAATGCTCTTTGAGCCATTTTCATTGCTGTTGCTTTATCACCTTTTTTATAGCTTCATCTGCTTTTTTTAGAAAGTGTTCAACGTAAGGATGTTTCATTTTTTTGTTTCCAAACAATGTTATGCATTTCTTGAGCTTGAATATGACTTGATTTTGCCTCAGCAACAATGGATTCAAAAGAGGTCTTATCAGATGTTTTTGCAAAAGCATTTAGAGACATGCTTGATAAAATAATGGCGGTTAGAATAAGTTTTTTTATGCTGTATCCTCTAGGAAAATATCGAATTGAAAGTTTTTACCCAATTTACTATGTAGGGATTTGGGCTTTTAATATGTATTTTTATTTTTTTTTATTACATTGTATAATTTATTAAGTTTACCCTATGCCTGTCAATCTCTATAATGTACTTTAAATATGTATAAAGCATAGTTTTCAGCCCTTAAAAAGGGGTTTTAAGTGCATAACACATTGAAAAACATGTGTTTTTGTTTTTTAGGGTGTTTTAAAAAAATAGTTAGAAAAATAATTAATTAGCCTATAAGAATTAGTAAAGGTAGTAAATATGCGCATTTTGCAAGAAGCTTTGACATTTGATGATGTTTTATTAATACCAGCACATTCTGTTGTGTTGCCAAATGAGGTTTCATTAAAGACTCGATTAACTCGAAATATTGAGTTGAATATTCCGTTTGTTTCCGCGGCAATGGATACCGTAACAGAAGCTCGTTTAGCCATCTCCATGGCACAAGAAGGCGGAATAGGGATTGTGCATAAGAATATGTCTGTTGAAGAGCAATCTTATGTGGTATCTAAAGTTAAAAAGCATGAGCATGGAGTTATTTTAGAGCCTATAACCGTTGAAGTAACAGCCTCTATAGAAGAAGTCACGGCAATTACCAAGCATAATAGAATTTCTAGTGCACCCGTTATGAATGGTAAAGATTTAGTCGGAATAGTGACCAGTCGAGATATGCGTTATGTTAAGGACATGACACAAGAAGTGTCTGCCATTATGACACCTAAAAATAAGCTAGTTACGGTTAAAGAAAAAGAAAGCCCTGAAGCTGTGTTAAATTTGTTGCACGAACATCGACTAGAACGCTTGTTAGTTGTTGATGAAAGCTTTAATTTAAAAGGCATGATTACCGTTAAAGATATGGCTAAATCTTCTTCTCACCCTAATGCATCTAAAGATTCTAGTGGTCGTTTGATTGTTGGAGCAGCAGTTGGAACAGGAGCTGATACAGAAGATCGAGTAGCCGCCTTGGTTAAAGCCGGTGTTGATGTGATAATTGTTGATACGGCTCACGGACATTCTCAAGGAGTATTAGATAGAGTTAAATGGGTTAAAGAGACCTATCCACAAGTAGATGTTATTGGTGGTAATATTGCCACGGCAGAAGCCGCTATAGATTTAGTTAAGGCAGGTGCTGATGCGGTTAAAGTTGGAATTGGACCAGGTTCAATTTGTACTACGCGTATTGTTGCTGGAGTAGGAGTTCCTCAGTTGAGTGCTATTGCAAATGTAGCGGAAGGGTTAAAAGGTTCAGGAGTTCCTCTAATTGCTGATGGAGGAATTCGTTTTTCTGGAGATATTGCCAAAGCTTTAGTTGCCGGAGCATCATCGGTTATGCTTGGTAGTCTGTTTGCAGGAACAGAAGAAGCTCCTGGTGAAATTGAATATTATCAGGGTAGGGCTTATAAGTCTTACCGTGGAATGGGTTCTTTAGGTGCTATGTCACAAAAACAAGGTTCTTCAGATCGTTATTTTCAGTCATCTAATGCAGCAGACAAGCTTGTTCCTGAGGGTGTTGAAGGTCGCGTTGCTTACAAAGGTGCATTGTCACCTATTATTCATCAAATGGTTGGTGGTATTCGTTCTTCTATGGGTTACACTGGTTGTAAGGACATTGCAGAGTTTAATGCCAAGCCTTGCTTTGTAAGAGTAACGGGTGCTGGCATGGCTGAGAGCCATGTGCATGATGTTACTATTGTAAAAGAAGCACCTAATTATCGTGTTTAATTAGGTGGTTTTTAATACTCATAATTACCAGGCCTGGTAAAAGGTAAAAATTATGAAAGATCTTCTTCACTTAACCCCACTTTGGAAAATCCATGTTACAACATAATATTCATGACCACCGTATTTTAATTCTAGATTTTGGATCTCAATATACCCAACTTATTGCCCGTCGTATTCGTGAAATGGGGGTTTATTGTGAAGTAGAGCCATGGGATATTGCAGCAAAAGATGTCGCAAGTTTTGGCGCAAGAGGAATTATTTTATCTGGAGGACCAGAAACCGTTACAGGAGATGATTCACCCCTTGCTCCTAGCCTAGTGTTTGAATTAGGTATCCCAGTGTTAGGTATTTGTTATGGCATGCAAACAATGGCAGAGCAGTTGGGAGGAAAGGTTGTTAATGCCAGTGAGCATGAATATGGCTATGCTCAAGTGCGGGCACACGGGCATACTAAGCTACTAAAGGACATCGAAGACGAAGTTACTCCAGAGGGTTACGGCATGTTAGATGTATGGATGTCGCATGGAGACAGAGTGGATGAAGTGCCAGAAGGGTTCAAGCTGATGGCAAGTACACCTAATTGTCCCTTTGCAGGAATGGCAAATGAAGAAAAAGACTTTTACGGGATTCAGTTTCATCCAGAAGTCACGCATTCTAAGCAAGGTTTACGCATATTGGAGCGTTTTGCGGTTCAGATTTGTGGTTGTGAAAAATTGTGGACAACAGAAAATATTATTGAAGATAGCATTAAAAGAGTGCGTGAACAAGTAGGGTCAGATCAAGTTATGCTTGGCTTATCAGGAGGCGTAGACTCTTCTGTTGTCGCCGCCTTATTACACAAAGCCATTGGTAACCAGTTAACCTGTGTATTTGTAGATCACGGGTTATTGCGTCATAAAGAAGGCAATATCGTTATGGCAATGTTTGCCGAAAACATGGGCATAAAAGTTATTCGTGTTAATGTAGAAGACAGGTTCATGGAAGCTCTTAAAGGTGAGTTTGACCCAGAAAAGAAACGAAAAATAATAGGCCATGAATTTATTGAAGTATTTGAAGCAGAATCCATCAAATTAAAAGGCGTTAATTGGTTAGCTCAAGGAACAATTTACCCTGATGTTATTGAGTCTGCTGGTTCTAAAACAGGCAAAGCCAAAGTTATTAAATCTCACCATAATGTAGGCGGTCTTCCTAAAGATATGAAAATGTCTTTAATTGAACCTTTAAGAGAATTATTTAAAGATGAAGTGCGCAAGCTAGGGGTTGCTTTAGGTCTAGCCTCTAAAATGGTCTATCGCCATCCTTTTCCTGGACCTGGTTTAGGGGTGCGCATTCTTGGAGAAGTTAAAAAAGAATATGCAGATATTCTAAGGCTTGCAGATTATATTTATATTGAAGAGCTAGAAAAATGGGGGTTATATGATAAAACCTCACAAGCTTTTGCGGTTTTCTTACCAGTAAAATCGGTAGGAGTCGTCGGAGATTCTCGCCGTTATGATTATGTAGTCGCTTTGCGAGCAGTAGAAACCATAGATTTTATGACCGCTCGTTGGGCACACTTGCCTTATGAGTTTCTTGAGCATGTTTCAGGACGAATTATTAATGAAATTCCACGAATTTCACGAGTTACCTATGATATATCTTCTAAACCACCTGCTACAATTGAGTGGGAATAAAAACCATTGTGGAAGAAATTCATTGTTGTCCTGACAACCTAAGCCAAGAAGAACAAGATGTTTTTTGGATGAATTATGCGTTAAAGTTAGCCGACAAGGCAGAAAGTTTAGGAGAAGTTCCTGTTGGAGCAGTGCTCGTAAAAGGGCAAGAAAAAATTGCCGAAGGTTACAACCTTTCTATAAAAAATAATGACCCAACAGCACACGCTGAAATACTTGCCCTAAGGCAAGGCGGAGCAGTATTAAAGAATTATCGTTTAATTGACTCAATCTTATATGTTACCCTAGAACCCTGTCCAATGTGTGCAACGGCAATGGTTCATGCCAGAATAAAACGAGTGATTTACGGGGCAAAAGATTTAAAAACAGGGGCAGTGGATTCTGCTTTTCAATTAACATCTTCAGATAAACTAAACCATCGCATTTTATCAACATCAGGTATTCTGGGTGAGGCTTGTTCATCTCAAGTGAGCAAGTTTTTTAAAAAACGCCGTGCAGAAATACAGCAAAAAAAATAAACTAAACTTGCGTACAGATAAAATAAATGCCATTATTGTTCTCATAAATTTTAGTCACGGATTAAATTAGGTTTAGGCAAAACGAAAAAATTATGCAAAAAGGTGTTGATACTGCTGAGGGCATAACAACCATTAAAATTTTACCGGGTGAGTTTTATGTTACCCGCAAAAATGAAAGGATTGAAACCATTTTAGGCTCTTGTATTGCGGCCTGCGTTAGAGATCCAGTAAGCGGTGCAGGAGGTATGAATCACTTTATGTTACCCGTTGATAAAAATGCCGTAGGTGCACCAGAACTTTCTAAAGCTAACCACTATGGTAACTATGCGATGGAGAACCTAGTTAATTCTTTGTTATCTAGCGGAGCAAAAAGAGAACGCTTAGAATTTAAGATTTTTGGTGGTGGGCGTATTATAAATGGTCACTCTAATATAGGTTGGTACAATATTGGCTTTGCCTTTGACTATGTCTATACCGAAGGTTTTAAAGTTGTTTCTCAAGATATTGGTGACATCTACCCAAGAAAAGTTTTGTTTTACCCCCATACAGGTAGAGTTAGAGTGAGAAGGTTGAATGCCATGCACAACCAATCATTAGCAGCAGAAGAATCCCGTTATAGTAAAAAAATTGTAACCAAGCCTGTTGAAGGCGATATAGAACTTTTCTAAGGAAAATATTATGGACATGATGGAAACCTTTCGGCAAACATACCTTGAAGAAAGTTATGAAGGTCTAGATCTTATGGAAACAGGGCTTTTGAATTTGCCGCCTGGTGTTCCTGATAATGAAAAGATTAATGATATTTTTAGAGCTGCCCACTCTATTAAAGGAGGAAGTGGTACCTTTGGATTTATTGAGATTGCAGGATTTACTCATGTATTGGAAACCTTATTGGATGAAATGCGTGACGGGCAGCGCGAGGTAACACAAAAATCTATTGATGTTATGTTAGCAGCCGTTGATATCCTAAGAGATATGCTTACCAAGCTTCAAAACAGAGAAGAAATTGATGAAGAGAGAGCGGGCGAAGTTCAATCTCAGTTAGAAGAAATTTTAGGTACTTCTTCTGAAGCAGGCATTTCTTCTGAAACAGGCAAGAGTAATAAAAGCTCTGTTGCAGGAAAAGAAAAATCTGTATGGAAAATTACGGTTATTCCTGAGCCAGAATTAATTCAAACAGGAAACGAACCGATTAGAATTTTTCGAGAGCTAGAAACTCTTGGAAAACTAAAAATTACCGCACATGATGATAACTTACCCGATATAGAAGAATTAAACCCAGAAAGTATTTTTATACATTGGGAGCTTGAACTAGAGGGAGAAGGGATTTCTCTTAATGATGTTAAAGAAGTTTTTGAATGGATTGATGGTGATGGAGCAACAGTAACTATTACAGAACCAGATAAATCTGCTATAGCTACCCCAGATCCAATTATAAAACCTGTTGCTGAAAAGGTCGCCAAACCAGTTGTAGCTAAAATCGAAGAGAAAAAAGAAAAGAAATCTGCTGCTAAAGAAGTTAAAAAGCCACCACCAAAACAAGATGGTTCTATTCGTGTTGATTTAAGCAAAATTGATCAAATGGTGAATTTGGTAGGAGAGCTGGTTATTACTCAGTCCATGCTGAGTCAGTTTGGTGAGCATGCAGAACAGGCTTCTCAGGAAGATGAAAAACCTGATTGGGTTGATAAACTTAAAGAAGGTTTATCACACCTAGAGCGCCATACTAGAGATCTTCAAGAAAGTGTCATGAATATTCGTATGTTGCCAGTTAGTTTTGCCTTTAATCGTATGCCAAGAATTGTGCATGATGTAAGTCAAAAACTAGGTAAGCAAATTGAATTAGTAATGGAAGGAGAAGGCACAGAATTAGATAAGACCATGCTAGAAGCCTTAACGGATCCTTTGGTCCACATCGTCAGAAACTCGATAGATCACGGGATAGAAATGCCAGATGTTCGTAGTGCGGTTGGTAAGCCTGAAAAAGGCGTTGTTAAAATGGCGGCCTTCCATCAAGGTGGAAATATTTTAATTCAAATTACGGATGATGGTGCAGGAATTGATGCAGAAGTAATTCGTAGAAAAGCTATTGAAAAAGGGGTTATTGAAGAAGAACAAAATCTATCCCACGATGAAATAATCAATTTAATCTTCCATGCAGGGTTTTCAACCGCAGAAGTCGTAAGCGATGTTTCTGGTCGTGGTGTCGGAATGGATGTAGTTCGTCGTAATATTAGTGGGTTAGGTGGTTCGGTTGAGGTAAAAACAGAAAAAGGTAAAGGAAGTGTTTTTACCATTCGTTTGCCCCTAACTTTAGCTATTCTTGATGGGCAACTGGCCAGAGTCGGATCAGAAACCTATGTATTTCCTTTGGTTTCAATTATTGAATCTATTCAAGTAGATAAAGCACTCATTAAATCTGTTGCGGGTGATACGGAGCTTTATAAGTTAAGAGATAGCTATATTCCTGTTATTCGTTTACATGACAAAATGGGAATTAAAGATGCAAAAACCAATTTAGATGATGGCTTGTTAGTTGTGGTTGAAGACAGTGGTAAACGGGCAGGAATTTTTGTAGATGACCTCTTAGGTCAGCAACAAGTGGTCATTAAAAGTTTAGAAACTAATTTTATGAAAATAAATAGCGTTGCTGGAGCAACCATTCTTGGAGATGGTACGGTTTCTCTTATTTTGGATGTTTCTGATACACTGTCGTCTTGCAAAGGGGGTAGATACAATAATAAATATACGTAGTTTAAGCGGTTTATTAAGTTCTTCCTCAAGGAGCCGCTTAATAAAATCAGGAGCGATATAAAAACTTATCAAGTATTTAATCCAATCCCTAAAGATTAAGATATTTAAAATAATAAATTAGGAATAAAATGTCTCACGAAAATGAATATGCATTGGGTGAAAAAGAAGTCCAAGAAACAATTTTAGTTTTGAATCTGTCTGTTGCACAAATAGAGCTTTCGATTACAGAGGGGGATAACTCAGTTAACACCTTAATTGATTCTTTTATCTTTATGTCTAATCATATTGAGAGTATTCAAGAGTCTAGCCGAATTATTGCAGAAATATCAGAAAATGTTGAAGAATTAAAGCAACATAATGACTCATTGTTGTTACAAACAGGAGATCTTGCTGAAAAAATGCAACAAGCCATTATGGCCTTTCAATTTTATGATAAATTAAGCCAGCGTTTAGGACATGTTTCTAAAGGGTTAATCGGATTATCTGAAATAGTTTCAAATGGAATGCATGTTACAGATGAATCCCATTGGAAAACCTTTAAAGAAAATGTTCGTAAAGGGACAACTATGCGTGAAGAAGAAGAACTATTTGAATTAATTTTTGACCAAAAGATACCCGCTGCAAAAGCAATTAATATCATGAAGATGCGCATGGTTGAACGCATGAAAGCTGAAACATCTAAGCAAGATGAAGATGAGGATGAATTATTTTAGAGATTTTTTTGCACAAGTCATTAGGAAGAAATCATTAGCATTACGAATCAAATAACCCCCTTAAATGGGGTTTATTTGTTTTAAAGACTTGAAAAAGATCTAATATAGCCTTATTTAATTTTCAGATTTGATTATTTAAAAAAGTTTCATACTCAAACCCCTATTTAGAAACTGAATATAAAGTATTACCTCTTGTTAGTGGTGTTTTTTTGTGTATGCATAGCGTATTGCTATGTGTCAGTTTTTACTAGGGCTTTGAGTTATAGTGGTATCCTGCCAAAATTTTGAACTAAAACGGAGTCTCCCAATGAGCCATACAGAAACCCATGAGTTTCAGACCGAAGTGAATCAACTGTTAAAATTGATGATTAATGCTTTATATTCAAATAAAGAAATCTTTCTAAGAGAATTAATCTCTAATTCATCCGATGCTTTAGATAAACTTCGCTTTGAAGCTGTTTCTAATGACGCTTTAACGGAAGGTGAATCAGAGTTATCTATTGAGATAACTTGTGATAAAGAGGCCAGCACAATTACTATTTCTGATAATGGAATAGGGATGACTCGAGATGAAGTTGTCGCCAATATTGGTACAATTGCAAATTCAGGCACTAAAAAGTTTTTAGATAGCTTAAGTGGAGATCAAGCCAAAGATTCTAACTTGATTGGCCAATTTGGCGTAGGATTTTATTCCTCATTTATTGTTGCGGATAAGGTCGCTTTAATCACGCGTAAAGCAGGTGATGAAATTTCTAATGCCACTTTATGGACATCAGAGGGAGAAGGTGAGTTTACCCTAGAGACCGTTGAAAAATCTAGCAAAGGAACTGAAATTGTTCTTCATCTTAAAGAAGATATGGGTGAGTTTTTAGAAGAATCTCGTTTAAAGAATATTATTACGACCTACTCAGATCACATTAGCTTCCCTATTAAAATGATAAAGAGTGAATGGGACGAAGAAGCTAAAGAAATGAAGCAACTGGAAGAATTTGAGCAAGTTAACAAAGCAACTGCTTTGTGGTCTCAGCCTAAATCAAGCTTAACACAAGAAGAATATGATAATTTTTATCAAACCATCTCTCATGATTACGAATCACCTTTAGTCTGTCTTCATAATAAAGTGGAAGGAACACTTGAATATACTTCTTTGCTGTATCTTCCTAAAAAAGCACCATTTGACCTTTATGATCGTGAGCGTCGATATGGTTTAAAGCTCTATGTAAAACGCGTTTATATTATGGACGATGCTGAGCAGTTAATGCCAACTTATTTACGCTTTGTTCGTGGGATTATTGATTCAAATGACCTACCTTTAAATGTTTCTCGTGAAATTTTACAAAGCAATAAAATCGTTGATAAAATTCGTTCTGGATCAGTTAAGCGTATTTTAGACCAGTTATCTAAAATGTCTAAAGCAGAAGATCAAACTGAATATAATACTTTTTGGGATGAATTCGGCAACGTGATGAAAGAAGGCGTGGTCGAAGATTTTGCTAATAAAGATAAAATAGCCAAGTTACTTCGTTTTGCCTCTACTTCTGATGAAGCAAATAGCCAACAAAGAGTTTCCTTACAGAGCTATATTGAGCGTATGCAAGAGAGCCAAGAAGCTATTTACTTTATTTCAGCAGATTCACACTCAGCTGCGGTAGGCAGTCCACATTTAGAAATGTTCCGCAAAAAAGATATTGAAGTGCTTTTATTGTCAGATAGAATTGATGAATGGTTGGTTTCTCACTTAACTGAATTTGAAGGAAAAACATTAAAATCTATCACCTCGGCAGATTTAAAAGAGTTTGAAGATGAGCTTGAAAAAGATTTAACAGATGATGAAAAAAAATCTCGTGAAGATTTAACGCAAAGAGTTAAGTCTGCTATGGGAGATTTGGTTTCTGATGTTAAAATGACCACGCGCCTTACAGACTCTCCTGCTTGTGTTGTTAATGCCGAAGGGGATATGACTGCTCATATGGCTCGTATGATGGAACAAATGGGGCAAAGTGCTCCTAAACAAAAACCAGTTTTAGAGCTGAATCCAGACCATGTGCTAGTTAAAAAGTTAGAAAGTTTTGAAGATGAAATTAAAATTAAAGAATGGTCTTTATTTTTATTAGAGCAGGCTCAGTTAGCAGAAGGTGATTCCTTAGAAAAGCCAGCTGAATTTATTAAACGAATGAATAATCTCTTAAGTGAAGTGGTTTAATTAAGGAGTCGCTTAAGGAGACACTTAACAACCGCCAATTATTTTTTACTGGCTAAAATGCACGACA
>CAYLXI010000021.1:0-17098 GCA_964387695.1 uncultured Piscirickettsiaceae bacterium | reverse complement strand
AGATAAAAATTTTTGTATCTGAACTTCAAGAATAAGAGACTGCTGGAGCATTACAAGCCTCTAATATTTAAATTGTTTCAAAATTTCCATACGCCATATAGCGATTATATCTTGCCTCAAGCAACTCTTCTATGTTTTTGTCTTGCAACAACACCAACTGACCTAAGATTGCCGACTTTAAATTAGACGCAGCCTTTTTAAAGTTACGATGTGCCCCACCAAGAGGTTCATCAACCACCACATCAACCAAACCTAGCTTGGCCAAGCGAGAGGAAGTAATACCTAAAGCATTTGCTGCATCTGGAGCATAAGCTGCATCTTTCCAAAGGATTGATGCACAACCTTCTGGTGAAATAACTGAATAGGTGCTGTATTTCATCATCATAGTTACATCTCCTACCCCAATTGCTAATGCACCTCCAGACCCCCCTTCACCAATAACCGTACAAATAACAGGTACGGTTAGTTCTGACATTTCAATTAAATTACGGGCAATTGCCTCAGACTGTCCTCGTTCTTCAGCATTAATGCCAGGATAAGCACCAGGTGTGTCAATAAAAGTTAGTATAGGTAAATTAAATTTCTCTGCCATTTTCATTAATCGTAATGCTTTACGATAACCTTCTGGACGAGGCATGCCAAAATTGCGGCGAATTTTTTCTTTTGTATCTCGTCCCTTTTCTTGACCTATAATCATAACCGCCTGACCATCAATTCGTGCCAGCCCTCCAACAATCGCTTCATCATCAGCAAAGGCTCTATCACCATGCAGCTCTTTAAAGTCGGTAAAAATATTAGAAATATAATCTAACATATAAGGGCGTTGAGAATGGCGTGCAATTTGTGATATCTGCACATCAGACAGGTTTTTAAAAATAGACTTAGTTAAATTATTACTTTTAATCTCTAGCGCTGAAATTTCATCTAATAGATTCATGTTTTGTCCATCTAAATGACGCAATTCATCTATTTTTGCTTCTAGTTCAGCAATAGGCTGTTCAAAGTTTAAAAAGTCTAATTTCATGACATTTTCCCTAAGTCTAATGTTTTTATTTCCTAAATTTCTATTTCAATAAATAGTAGTAATATGGAAATTTATCGTGTTATTCTATCAAAATTATGCCTTAACTTCATTGATTCTTCTATACAAATTTAAAAGACTTTGATGGCTTTGGCTAGAGTTAAACATTTCTTGCCCCATTTCAAGCCCCCAAAAATATATTTCACCCTTAATTACTTTCCAAACTTCTTTTACTATCTCCTCACCAAACAGCTCTATTTGAACTTTCATTCCCAAGCTTCTTAGCTCACATCTTAATAAAACCTCTAAAATAAACTCTAATATTTTATAATATTTTATTAAAGGCTGACAATCGACATAGTTCAAGGCATCTTGTAAAAGATCTTTTGCTAAATCATAATCTTGCGTAGCTAAAGCTAAACTTAACTTTAAATCTATAATTTTAAATTTTCTCCAAAGACTTTCTTTGTCAGGTAATAAGCCCACTAAATTAGCAATATTTTGGTGGTCACTAAAACCTAAATACTCTAATTCTTCATAAGCGGCATACAAATCATCTTTTGTTTTATCAGATTTATCTACAGAAATTAATAAATTACGCAATAGTCGCCCTTGATTTTGATTAGAAACCAACAGCTCTTCCATAGGATAAATTTCAGAAAACCCTGGAACAATTACTCGTGCAACAGGAATTCCATAATGAAGATAAGAGGCACTAAAAACTTGCCCTCCTAAGTTTTTTACCTTCTCAACTAAAAATTCCCACTGAGACTGAGTATTGTCAATAAAATCCCAAGAAGAAAATTCATAATCATATTGATGGGAAATAAAATGTGCATGCAATAAGCCGCTAGAATCAATAAAATGATTTTCTATATTTTCAGCCCCTGCAACCAAGTCTAAATCAAAAACAGGGGTTTTAAAACCTTCTAACAAATCTAAGCTTCTACCTTGCAGTGATTCCGTTAATGTTCTTTCTAAAGCAACTTCAAAAATAGGGTGAGCACCAAAAGAAGCAAAACATTGTCCTGTGTTTTGGTCTAACAAGGTAACATTCATAACTGGATATTGCCCTCCTAAAGAAGCATCTCTAATAGAAACATAAATGCCTTTTTCTTCTAACTTTTGTCGAGCCTCCAAGACGGTGGGAAATTTTTTAATAATGCTTTCAGGTACAAGAGGTAAACAAATATTTTCTTTTAAAACCCTAGATTTAACCCACCGTTCAAATATTTCAGATAAACCCTGAACCTTGGCCTCTGTTTGGGTGTTTCCTGCACACAAGCCGTTGCTTGCATAAAGATTATTCAATAGATTTATAGGGAAATATACAGGATTTCTAAAACCTTCTTCAAGCATCGGCAAGCATCTAATGCCATCAAAATCATCATTTAAACTCAAAAGGTCTTGTGCTTCTAGATTATTATTTTCATCATAAATAACCCAAAGATTATTGCTTAAACAATCCCGAAATTTATTTGGCGTAAAACTTTTTTCATCAGGATAATACAACCAATCCTGCTGTTGATTTTTTAAATCTCCTAACCAGAAATCGGCAAAAAAATAATTAGTTCCTAAACGCTCAAAAAACTCCCCTAATGCACTAGCAAGAGCAGATTTTCGACTTGCTCCCTTGCCATTGGTAAACAAAAAAGGGTAGTGTTGGTCCTTAATATGCAGAGAATAAATATTAGGTGCTGGATTAAGCCAAGATACCTGTTCAATTTTAAATCCTGCTTCTTTAAGAAGGGCTTGCATTTTTGTAATAGACTCTTCTAAACAGACATCTTTACCCTTTATGTAAGTTTTTTCAACCATGAGCAACTCCAATAACTTATTAGTTTGTAATAATATAAAAAATTATTAATACTACATAAATTCTTTTATTTGGGAATAACTTGAGAAATCCGTAAAATAAATCTTGAGTTTAACTCAAGGAACCGCTTAATTACTAAAATTATTTTATGCTGGTAAAAAATGCCGACATTTTCACTGCAATTCGTTGCAATATCTAGCTATTACGCCTCATTTCAACACAAATAGCGACTCGTTTTTCACAGCCTAATTTCTAACCTTAATTATTAAGCTATTCCTCAAGGAGATTAATCATGAAGAATAAATTTATTATTTCAGTAGGACTAATAACACTATTTTTAGGGCATGCTCAAGCAAATGACTTCAGCCTTGGAAAAGAACTTTTTAATGATGCAAATTGCATGTCATGCCATACAAGCAAACCCTTTCAACCAGATAAAACCACCACTTTTCTTAAATTAGTTAAAGCAATAGACTTTTGCAATATCAATTTAAACACGGGCTGGTTTGAGGATGAAATAGAGGAGGTTGCCGCTTATTTAAATGACAAATATTATCATCACCCTAAGTAAGATAAAATGAGAGGATTTAACCCTAGTTTTTTATTTATCACCCTTTAAAAATGTCAATCTTTTCTTAAATTCTTCTAAGATAACAGGGTCAACTTTTTCCATTCCTGATTCTGTTAACTGATAACCAGCATCTCTAACAATTTTATCTATTGTTTTTATTAAAAAATAAGTTTTAGAGGTTTTTTTAATCTCAGCCCAATTTCTAGGACTGCTTCTCCATAGTGCATTTAAATTTGAATCCGTTTCGAGCAATATGACTATTCTTTCTAAGACATTATTTAAAGGATAAATTGTTTCATAAGGCCAAAAAGGACGATTATTTTGACTGTCGTAATAACTTTTTCTTTCTTGCTTTGCCAATTTTAAAGAAGGAACAAATCCTGATAAACCCGATTCTTCAGATCTTTCAATCATAGAATGAAATAAATGTATTGGAAAAATTGGAGCATTAGAATGCCATCGTAAGTAACTAATTAGTAAGTTATTTCTTTCTATAAAATTAAACTTACCTGACTGATGACTTGTTACATTTTCTTGAGAAACCTGATATTGCATGCCCTTTCTATAAAGCTTAGTTCTATCTTCCCAAGCCTCCCAAACGACTTCTGTCGCTTGACCAAATTCATCTTCTTTTATTGGCACACAAGATAAGCTATAGTCATGTCCTTGCATATAGTCCAACACTCTAATTTGGTAGTCGCCATTTTCTAAGCGTTTTTTTACCAGTCCAACTATAAAAGCATCATCTTTAATATTAGAGGCAGGAAAACTAACAAAAACGGTATCACCAGGTTTAAAATCTGCTTTAGCAGGCAATATAAATGTTATAGATAGCATGGCAATCCATATTAAAAAATATTTTTTCATGATTTAACCTATTTCTTTTTTGCTATATTATTTCTTAAATAAACTGGAACAGGTAGTTTGTTGGTAACCAAAATAGCTTGTCTTATTCTCTGACTTGCAATGTTTGCAATCGCCTCTGCCGCGGGGTATGCCTCTAACCATTTTTGTGTCATTTTTACCAGGTCTGGGTATTCTGGCAAAATATCACCTATAGCATTTGTGTCTTGTAACACAATTTCTGCCTCTTTTAAAGACATTAATTTAGCAGGTTTAGAGACAAGAACACCTTCTTCAATATAGCCAGTTTGACAATAAACTTCTTTCATTCTAGCGTCTAAGCACCCTACCCAGTGAGTTAAGCCTGTTTGTTCATAAGCCTGCCAAATAAGAGCTTCTAAAGTAGATACTGAAACAACGGGTTTATTCCAAGCAAAAGCTAAGCCCTGAACAACCCCTGCAGCTATTCTTACTCCAGTAAAGGCACCAGGTCCTTCACTTAATGCTAGATAGTCAAGATTTTCTCCTTGAATATTTGCTTGTTGTAAAACATTTTCTATCATTTCTAAAATAAAATTAGCATGTTTTTGGGGGGCTATGGCAAACTTAGAAAAAACTTTGCCATCCTTGTACACACTTGCAGAGCAGGCTTTGGTAGATGTATCTATGGCTAAAATATTCACTTTACCTTCTCTAAGGTGTTTGAACTCAATAAAACAATCTCATCTTTTTCAACGGAAATTTTAACTTCGCCTCCTTCTTGTAAAGACCCAAAAAGTACCATCTCAGATAAAGGCAGTTTAATTTTATCTTGAATTAAACGACCAATAGGCCTCGCCCCCATCATAGGATCATAGCCTTTTTTAGCCAACCAATTTCTTGCCTTGTCGGTCAATATAATTTTAACTTTCTTCTCTTGCAAACTATCTTCCAAAGCAAAAATAAATTTATTCACTACAGAAGTCATTGAAGATTCTGAGAGCCTATTAAACTGAATGACTGAATCTAAACGATTTCTAAACTCAGGAGTAAAAACTTTTTTTAATTCACCTTCAAAGTCTTGAGTATGGTCTTGCACAGAAAATCCCATGCTAGAACGAGATACTTGCTCTGCACCAACATTAGAAGTCATAATTAAAATGACATTTCTAAAATCTGCTTTGCGACCATTATTATCGGTTAGCGTACCGTTATCCATAACTTGTAACAAAATATTGAATACATCAGGGTGTGCCTTTTCTATTTCATCTAGCAAAACAATAGCATAAGGTGTTTTATTTACAGCTTCTGTTAGCTGCCCTCCTTGATCATACCCCACATAACCAGGAGGAGAACCTATTAATCTTGAAACAGTGTGGCGTTCCATGTACTCCGACATATCAAAACGCAACAGTTCAACCCCTAAATGCTTGGCAAGCTGGGAGGTTAGTTCCGTTTTTCCTACTCCCGTTGGCCCAGAAAATAAAAATGAAGCCGTAGGACGATGAGGGTCATTTAAACCAGATCGTGCAAGTTTAACCGCAGAAACTACTTGATGAACAGCATTATCTTGCCCAAAAACCACTAATTTAAGGCTGTCTTCTAAGTTTTGGAGTTTCTCTTTTTCTTTTTGAGTAATTTGCGACACAGGAATGCGAGCAATATTTGCAACAACTCGTTGTATTTCTGCCACACCTAGTTGTTTACGACGTTTTGATTTGGGCAGCAACCTTTGTTTTGCTCCCGCTTCATCAATGACATCAATCGCCTTATCAGGCAAATGCCTGTTTGTAATATAACGAGAAGACAAATCAACTGCCATTTTTAGTGCCGGCAAGGTATATTTTACTTCATGATGTGTTTCAAACTGGCTTTTTAGCCCCTTTAAAATCTCATAAGTTTCTTGAATTGTTGGTTCTTTAATATCTACCTTTTGAAATCGACGAGCTAAGGCTCTATCCTTTTCAAAAACCCCTCGATATTCTTCATAAGTTGTTGCTCCCACACAGCGTAATTTTCCTGATGCTAAAGCAGGTTTCATTAAGTTAGAGGCATCCATTGCTCCTCCTTGAACTGCACCTGCTCCGACAATAGTATGAATTTCATCAATAAACAAAATAGAATGGGGCTGTTCTTCAAGAGATTTAAGCAACGCTTTAAAGCGTTTTTCAAAATCTCCACGGTAGCGAGTACCTGCCAATAAAGACCCCATATCTAAACTATAAACCGTTGCTTCTTGCAAAGATTCAGGGATATCTTTTTGAACAATTTTATAAGCTAATCCTTCGGCAACAGCCGTTTTACCGACACCAGGTTCCCCTATTAATAAAGGATTGTTTTTACGACGCCGCGATAAAACTTCTAAAGTTCGATTCAACTCCCAATCTCGACCAATAACAGGATCAATTCTTCCTAATTCTGCCTGCTTATTTAAATTAGTCGTAAACTCTTCGATTGGATTAGAGGGTTTTTCTTGCTCCTCAGACTGTTGAGAGGCATTAAAATCGCCATTTAAAAATTCAGACTGTTCTTGTGCCGACACGCCATGTGAGATATAGCTTAATACATCAACTCGTTGTAAACTATTTGACTCTAGTAAAAAAACTGCCTGCGAATCTTCCTCTGAATACATAGAGGCCAGAACATGAAGGCCTGTTACTTCACTATAACCATTTGACTGCACCAGATAAACAGCTCTTTCAATCACTCTTTGAAAGGCTAAAGTTGGTAAAAGATCCACAGGCTTGGGAGAGGATTCTTCCGTTTCTAAAAAAAGTTCTAAACCCGTTTCTAATTCTTCTGGATTCACACCGCACCCTTCAACCACTTCACGAACAGAAGGCAAGCCCAATAGCTCTAGCAACAAATGTTCTAAAGTAACAAATTCATGCTCATACTCACTGGCTAAACTAAATGCATTGCTTAGCATTAACTGAAGCTCTTTGCTTAACATTAGATAACCTCCATGCTGCATTGTAATGGATGTTGATTCTCTCGAGAATATTGATTCACACCCTGTACTTTTGTTTCCGCAATTTCACGACTATAAACACCACAAATGCCTTTGCCTTTTTGATGAACTGCTAGCATGACTGAAGAAGCCTTCATTTCGTCCATAGCAAAAAACCTTACTAATACTTTAACGACAAAATCCATAGGAGTAAAATCATCATTTAACAAAACAACTTGATAGCGTTTTGGAGGCTTAACTTGTAATTTAACCTCTTCTAAAACTTCTGCCATGTTATTTTCGTACTTTATAGTCATAAATTTCTCTATTTTTAAAAGGCTAGGTTATTTGCCAGTTTTTACTAACCTGTTCGCAAGCTTAAAATCTTATCTAAATCTATCTTTTTCTGATATTTAACAAAATCCGTATTTTTAAGATCTATCGCTAGAATAGACATTCTGTCTGCCAACTCATTACCTTCAACCCCTACATGACCATTTACATGCAACACTTGAACTTTGTTTTTTATAGATTGATATAAGCTAAACATTATCTTAATAATCTCTAGATTTTTAATTTCACCACCAGGTTTTTTCCAGCCTTTTTTTTGCCAGCCAATTGCCCATTGTGTAATACATTGAATACTGTATTTTGAATCACAAAAAATGACAACGCTATTATTTTTTGCTATTTCAGATTCTGCCATTATTAATGCTTGATGAAAAGCATTCAGCTCTGCCGTATTGTTAGTGCCCATTGAATTATAAAGACCATACCACAGCTCTGAAATTTTATCTTTTCTATATAAAGCCAGTCCAGAACCTGCTTTCCCTGGATTTGGTTCACAACCTCCATCGGTAAATATTTTAACTTCTATTGCCATGTTAGCAATTTCTTCAGCCGTGTAAGTTTTGATTTTATTGGCAGAAGGTTTTTTTTTCGTCGCAACAGCACGAGAAGAAACAACTTTAACTCCTTTAAAAGCTTGCTCTGCTTCCGCTTTAGTAGAAAAAGATTTATATCTTGCACCAGTAAATTTATCAATTTGTTTTTTGCAATGATCCCAATCAGTATAAATACCAGGTGTCCTTCCTTGCCAAACTACATAAAACTTTTTAGCCATCTTCTGCTTCTCTCATTCGCTCTTGTCGTCTTTGTTCTTCTTCTAATGCCGCTTTAATTTCTACCATGACAGAATCAACATCCGCTTCTTGTTCTACTTCGGCAAATTCTCCTGTTAATTGCATATCTGGACTTAACTCTCCCGCTTCAAATAACGCCCAAATTTCTTTTGCATATTGAGTGTTTAATAATTCTGGGGCATACTGAGCATAATAGTTTGTCATGTTATCAATATCACGGGTGAGCATTCGTTTAGCATTATTATTTGCAGCGGCATCAACCGCTTGAGGTAAGTCAATAATAACGGGGCCATACTCATCAACTAAGACATTAAACTCAGACAAATCCCCATGAATGACCCCCACATATAACATTTTCATCACAAACGACATGACTTCAGCATGATCTTCTCTTGCCTGTTCGCAGGTCATACTAATATCATTTAAACGCGGTGCAACATCACCATTTTCATCCGTGATAAGCTCCATCAAAAGTACACCATCAAAACAACCATAAGGTTCAGGCACTCTCACGCCTGCATTAGAAAGTTTATAAAGTGCATCTACTTCTGCATTTTGCCAAACATCTTCTTGCTGTTTTTTACCAAACTTAGAGCCTTTCTGCATGGCTCTAGCTCGACGGCTATTGCGAACCTTTCGTCCTTCTTGATATTCTACCGCCTTTTTAAAGCTGCGTTTATTAGCTTCTTTATAAACTTTAGCACAACGAATTTCATCGCCACAACGCACCATAAAAACATCCGCTTCTTTACCGCTCATTAATCGACGAATAACTTCGTCAACTAAACCATCTTCAATTAAAGGTAAAATTCTTTTAGGCGTTTTCATTTAAGCTCTCTGCCATTAAATTATTTAGAGTCATGCTAGGACGCATGATTTTATCAACTTTTTTGGGGTTAGGATGATAATACCCACCTATATCGACCGCATTTGCTTGTACATTATTTAATTCTGAAATTATTTTTTTCTCATTAATAGTAAGATTTTTAGCTAAAGATGAAAATATTTTCTTTAATACTTCATCTTTTTGTTGTGAAGCTAAAGCTTCTGCCCAGTACAAGGTTAAATAAAAATGACTTCCTCTATTATCTAACCCCCCTACTTTACGAGATGGCGATTTATCTTGCAATAAAAACTTAGCCGTAGCTTCATCAAGCGTTTTAGATAAGATTTGTGCTTTTGTATTTTTAAATTTTATAGATAAATGTTCAAGTGATGCGCTCAAAGCCAAAAACTCACCCAAAGAATCCCAACGCAAATGATTTTCAGATAACAATTGCTGCACATGCTTAGGAGCACAACCCCCTGCACCCGTTTCAAACAACCCTCCTCCGTTCATTAAAGGCACGATAGAAAGCATTTTGGCAGAAGTCCCTAGCTCTAAAATAGGAAATAAGTCGGTTAAATAATCTCTTAATACATTTCCTGTCACCGAAATAACATCTTTACCCTCTTTAATATGGCGAAGGGTAAAGCGAGTGGCTTCGGCAGGAGCCATAATATGAATTTCTAAACCTTTTGTATCATGATTTGCTAAGTATTTAGTTACTTTTTTAATCATTTCATGGTCATGAGAACGCTTAGAATCTAACCAAAAAATAGCAGGCGTATCTGTTGCTTTAGCACGATTAACGGCTAATTTAACCCAATCTTGAATAGGGGCATCTTTTACCTGACACATGCGGAAAATATCGCCTGTTTCAACAAACTGTTCTAACAGTGTATTTCCTTGAGCGTCAATTGCACGAATAACGCCTGAACTTTTAGCGGTAAAGGTTTTATCGTGAGAGCCATATTCTTCTGCTTTTTGTGCCATTAAACCTACATTAGGAACGCTCCCCATTGTGGTTGGGTCAAAAGCACCGTAATGTTTACAAAAACGGATTGTTTCTTCATAAACACTGGCATAACAACGATCTGGAATAACTGCCATTGTATCTTGTTGTTTGCCCTCTTTATCCCACATTTTTCCTGATGTACGAATCATTGCTGGCATAGAAGCATCAATAATGACATCTGATGGGACATGCAAATTTGTAATGCCTTTATCAGAATCAACCATTGCGATACTTGGCCCTAGATTCATAGCAGATAGCAAATCTTCTTCAATTTCTCTTTGTTCATTTTCTGGCAAAGAAAGAATTTTTTTATAAAGACTTTCTAAGCCATTGTTAGAGTCTACTCCTATCTCTGCAAATATCTTCTTATGTTTTGTGAACACTTCGGCAAAGAATATTTCCAATGCATGTCCAAAAATAATAGGATCTGAAACTTTCATCATCGTTGCTTTAAGGTGTAAAGAAAACAATACACCCTGTTGTTTTGCGTCAATAATTGCTCGCTTAAAAAAGGCGCGTAAATCAGATATTCTCATTACAGAGGCATCTAATATTTCACCTGCTTGTAAAGGAGAAAACCCTTTTAACTCTGTAATATCGCCCTCTTTCTTGGTGATAAATTCAATTTTAAAGCGGGTTGCTTTTTCAATAGTTATAGATTTTTCTGATTCATAAAAATCTCCCTTAGTCATGTGAGCAACAAAAGTTTTAGAATCTTTTGACCACTCTCCCATAGAATGAGGATTTTCTCTAGCATAGGCTTTAACTGCAGGTGGTGCTCTGCGATCAGAATTTCCTTCACGCAAAACAGGATTTACCGCTGAACCTAATACTTTTGCATAAGTTTTTTTAATGGTTTTTTCTTCTTCTGTTTGCGGATTTATAAGATAACTAGGTACAGCATATCCTTGAGATTGCAATTCTTTAATCGTTGCTTCTAATTGCGGAATAGAAGCAGAAATATTAGGCAACTTAATGATATTTGCATTCGGTGTTTTTGCCACCTCTCCTAATTCAGACAAAGCGTCACCCATACGCTGCTCTGGAGATAAAAAACTTGAGAAATTAGCGATGATTCGTCCCGCTAATGAAATATCACGAGTTTCTACCGTTACTTCAGCAAATTTAGTAAAAGCTTGCACAACTGGCAAAAAAGAATAAGTTGCTAAAGCAGGAGCTTCATCGGTTAAGGTATAAATAATCTTTGCTTTTTCAGACATATTAGCCTCTAGGTTCTGTTAAAATTTTGCAATATTTTACCAAAATTGAAACCTTCTTATGCCCAAAATACTTTTATTTAACAAACCTTTTAATGTTTTATGCCAATTTACGGATGATTCAGAGTACCAAAATCAGCGTAAAACCCTTGCAAATTATATAGATAAACCAAATTTTTATGCTGCTGGCAGGCTAGATAGAGATTCAGAAGGACTTTTGATTTTAACCAATGATGGCAAATTGCAAAATAAAATATCTGACCCTAAGCACAAACAACCTAAAACTTACTTAGTTCAAGTTGAAGGCAATCTTTCAAAACAAGCCATTAAACAACTTCAACAAGGCATAAAGCTAAAAGACGGCCTAACTCAACCCGCTAAAGCTAGACGAGTGAATCAACCTAAATGGTTGTGGGAAAGAAATCCACCCATAAGACAACGCAAGAATATTCCAACCTCATGGTTAGAGCTTATTATTACAGAAGGTAAAAACAGACAAGTACGCAGAATGACCGCTGCAACGGGATTCCCTACTTTACGCTTAATACGCACGCAAATTGGCAACTATAAACTAGGGGATTTAAATCCTGGGGAATCAACATTAAACCATAATCCCTGTTTATAATCTGGATGCATAGTGGAAAATAGGCGTTGTGCTAGATGCTAACTTTCTAAATAGGACGCAGGGTTAAAATCTTAAGAATTATTTAAACAATTTGGTAATATACTCTCTTATGAAAAAAAACTCCAAAATTAAAGTTATTGTCGGTCTATCTGGCGGCGTAGATTCTTCAGTCACTGCTCTTCTTCTTAAACAACAAGGTTTCCATGTTGAGGGGCTGTTTATGAAAAACTGGGAGGGTGATGATACAGAAGATTATTGCCCTGCTGCCGAAGATTTAAAAGATGTACTGTCTATTTGTGAAAGATTAGATATTCCTCTTCACATAGAAAACTTCTCCTCCGACTACTGGGACAGAGTATTTAAACATTTTTTATCTGAGTACAAGGCTGGCCGCACTCCAAACCCTGATATTTTATGTAATAAAGAAGTTAAATTTAAAGCTTTTTTAAATCATGCCATAAACCTTGGCGCTGACTTTATTGCAACAGGACACTATGCTCGTATTCACCGCAATGATGATGATAGCTGCTTGTTATTAAAAGGATTGGATAACAATAAAGATCAAAGCTATTTTCTTTATACCCTCCAACAATCTCAACTGCAAAAAACATTATTCCCTATTGGAGAGCTAGAAAAACCTCTCGTTCGCCATTTAGCACAAACGGCAAACCTCATCACCCATAACAAAAAAGACAGTACCGGAATTTGCTTTATTGGCGAACGAAAATTTAAAGACTTTCTAAAAAAATACCTTCCTGCCCAACCTGGGGACATTATTAATACCCATGGTGTAGTGATTGGCAAACACGAAGGCTTAATGTACCATACCCTAGGACAAAGAAAAGGGTTAGGAATAGGTGGAGGTCACGGGGATTCTGGGCTAGCTTGGTTTTCTGCCGATAAAAACTTAAAAAACAATCAACTTATCGCGGTACAAGGAGCAGACCATCCTTTATTAAACCACTCTTTTTTAACCGCCAATACTTGTGACTGGGTTTCTGGTAAAATGCCCCCACTAAACGCCCCGTTAAAGGCAAAAATACGCTACCGACAAACCGAACAACCTTGTAAAATAATAAACAATGACAAGGATGAAATTACGGTTCTATTTGATAAAGAACAAACTGCCATCTCCCCAGGACAATCGATTGTGTTTTACAAAAACGATCAATGCTTAGGCGGAGCGGTAATTACCGAACGACACCACACCATAGCAGATTAAAGAGAATAAAAAAACATGGATTCCTATTATTCAGACCAAGATAAATCTATCGCCCTAGCAGGGCTTTATCAAGCCGCACAACAAGTTTATGAGTTAGCTACAACAGGTAAAACAGATGAAGTCGCTTTTCAAGCAAGCATAAACTCATTATTTTGTGAAAACCCTGAAAATACCTTAGATGTGTTTGGAGGAGATCCTATTCACATACAACTAGGAGTTCAAACTTTACTGACTCAAATGAGCTCTGATCAAAGCCTGCCTTCCCGTAATGTTGAAATCACTAAATATGTTTTAGGCTTAATGATTTTAGAAAAAAATGTCTCTGATTCAGACAATGTTTTTGCCAAAGTCTCTCGTGTTGTTGAATCTGCAAAAGAAAAAAGAACCATGTTTAGCGACTATCATGAAAATGTAATTGCAACCCTAGCAAGAGCCTATTCTGAAAACATAAGTAAAATAAACCCCAAAATAATGGTAAATGGTCAGCACGGTCATTTACAAAACCCCAGAACCGCTAATAAAATTCGGGCCGTCCTGTTAGCTGGAATTCGTGCTTCATTGCTGTGGCGTCAAACGGGAGGCAGTCGCTGGGGACTGATATGGAACCGTAAAAAATATTTAAGATCGACCCAAGCTCTCTACAGAAAATCTTAACCCCAACTAATCGCCTAAAAACTGAATATAAAGTGGCAACAGGCCCATTTTCTAAGAAAAAACTTAGGGCTAGAAACAACATTGTAACTAACTATAATAAATGGTATTATTGTTAGGTTGTTTTTTATATTTGGTGTTCTGAATTCAAATTAAGTTCGTTAAATTATTAAATATAAAATAACACACTCATTCTTAAACTGAAGAAGCATCAAAATATATAAGAAGAGAGATCTAAAACACTGCTGGGTCGCCCCCGCCCAAAAAGCGATGTTCGTAAGTCGATACCTCAGTGATACGGAAACAACGAGTAATAACAAAACAAGAAAATTATATAAAACCTTTACGCGGGTGAAGTACGCAACAAAAATAGGTAACTTAACCATTTTTATTTGCGCATAAACTCCTTAAATGTGCTTGTTTAAGAAGATTTTCTTTTTGGCTAAGAGCTGATCGGCACAAAAGAGCTAGCTCTACAAAAACAATGCTTTAGATTAAAGATTATTAATAATAACAAGATGACACAACCGTATTTTAAAGGGCAGCTGGTAATCCCTTAAACGATTCCATACGGTTAAATATTATTTAGTTGATAATAAAAAATTATCAAGACTTTATATAAATCAGCATTAAGAAGCCATAACTCGCCTATTTTCCGCCTTTAGATCCCCTCTAATATTTCGATGCACTTCCATAAAACAAAAAAAGAGAATTGCATGAAAAGAATGCTCATTAATGCCACTCAACCAGAAGAAACAAGAATCGCTTTGGTTAGTGGTCAACAATTATATGACCTTGATATCGAAACCCCACACCATCAAAAGAAAAAAGCCAATATTTATAAAGGCAAAATAACTAGAATAGAGCAGCATCTTGAAGCAGCTTTTGTTGATTATGGCTCAGAAAGACATGGTTTTTTACCTTTTAAAGAAATTGCTGAAGAATACTACCCCAAAGATCATTCAGGCAAGCGTTTAACCATTTCTGATGCTCTAAAAGAAGGGCAAGAGATTATTGTTCAAGTTCAAAAAGAAGAACGAGGCAATAAGGGCGCTGCTTTAAGCACTCAAATAACTCTTGCAGGCCCTTATATTGTCATGATGCCAAACAACCCAAAAGCGGGTGGTATTTCACGAAGAATAGAAGGAGAAGATCGCAGTGAAACCCGTAATTCACTGTCAGATGTTGATATACCTGAAGGCACGGGTCTTATTATTCGCACGGCTGGCGTTGGAAAATCAACAGAAGAATTACAATGGGGAGTGAACTATTTAGATCAACTTTGGGAAGCGATTAAAGAAAGTTCTAAAGAAAAACCTGCTCCTTTTTTAATTCATCAAGAGTCAGATATTGTTATTTTAGCCATTCGTGATTATTTAAGGCAAGATATTGGCGAAATCATTATTGATAACATGGAAGTTTTTCATAAAGCCCGTGATTTTATTCAACATGTTATGCCACAGCAAGTTTACAAAGTTAAATCGTATCAAGATACGATACCTCTTTTTACTCGTTTTCAAGTTGAATCACAAATTGAAACCGCCTATCAGCGTGAAGTTGTTTTGCCTTCTGGTGGAGTGATTGTTATTGATATCACTGAAGCCTTAACTTCTATTGATATTAACTCCAGCCGCTCAACTAAAGGGGGTGATATTGAAGAAACTGCTTTTCACACAAATATGGAAGCAGCTCATGAAATTGCCCGTCAATTACGCCTACGCGACCTTGGTGGACTGGTTGTTATCGACTTTATTGACATGCACTCAAATAAAAACCAGCGTGAAATTGAAAATAAAATGCGCGATTCAGTTAAGCCTGACCGTGCGAGAGTTCAAATAGGTAAAATATCTCGTTTTGGATTGCTTGAAATGTCCCGTCAAAGATTGCGCCCCTCTATCGAAGAATCAACCCAGATTGCTTGCCCTCGCTGTAAAGGTGTTGGGGTTATTCGTGGTGTAGAGTCCTTAGCTCTTTCTATTCTTCGTTTATTAGAAGAAGAATCAATGAAAGAAAATACTCGTCGCGTTACAGTACAACTTCCTATTGATGTAGCTACTTTTTTACTTAATGAAAAACGCGGACAAATAACTCATATTGAAAACAGGCATGACCTGCATCTTTTAATTGTTCCTAATGAACATTTGGAAACGCCTCAATATATGATTGATCGCACGCGTCATAATGATGAAGTATCAGATGGTTCAAGCTACACAATAAAGGAAGTCATCACTCCAGAAGAGCTTACGGTGTCAGAACCATCTGCTCTTAAAGCAAAAGAAGAACCTGCTTTAAAGAACATTAATCCTTCTTCACCTCCGCCTCCTGCTCAAAAAACAGCTGAAACCCCTGAAAAACCTCAAGATTCCGTAGAAAAACCTAGTATCTTCTCTCGTTTATGGAAAGCTCTTTTCGCCACTGAAGAGGAAAAAGAAGAGGAGGTTAAAAAGGCACAAACACCACAAAAAACTAACCGACACAACCGCAATCGTAATCGTAATCAAAATGATCGCAACCGTAACCGCCATAATCGCAATCGTAATCGAAACTATGGCAATAAGGACAATGACTCTAAGGAAAACTCAGAGCGTAATCCACGCCATAATTCTCGTCATAGCAATGAAGAGCAAAATGGACGAAATAAAAATCGTCGTCCTAGAAAAAATCATGATGAAGAAACAACAGAAAATTCTCCTGCAACGGATAAATCTAAACAGCCATCTACTAACCCTCTTAATAAAAATGAAAAGCCTAAAAATTTAGACAAAACAACAACTGACAATGATAATCCTAATGCTTCATCAGAAAAAAAGACGGAAGATAAACGCCGCCCTAGGCGTCGTAGTCGTTACAACACCCGAAGTTACAATGGTCGTCGTCGTGTGCCAACAGGAGCTGCTGAAATGTCTATTCATTCACCAGCACCAGAAGCATCTAAACAACCAACATCCGATGAAGATAAAGCCGTTAATCCTGATGTAAATATTCCAACAACTAACAATCCAGTTGTTGAACCCTTAGTAACAACTACTGTAGCTGAAACTAAAGTGGATACAGCTATTCCAGAAACTGAAATAAAACCAGAAACAGAAACAACACCCGTTGTTGAAGTCACTGAAACAACCAGTGAGAAAAAAGATTAAGTCTTAGCCCTAAACCCCTAGGTAATCTCTTAATAACTAAGGTTAGAATTAGGCTGAGAAAAACGAGTCGCTATTTGCGCTGA
>CAYLXI010000020.1:0-17482 GCA_964387695.1 uncultured Piscirickettsiaceae bacterium | reverse complement strand
TAGGGAAAGAGTGTAGATCTCGGTGGTCGCCGTATCATTAAAAAAAAAAATGCCATTGCTTTTTATCAAGCTTTAAGGTTTTTTTGGGAAGGATTGTCATTAACCGTGCCAACCATGTTCATTAGCTTTATTGCCTTGTTTTTAAATATCCCTTTAAATGCGGTGTTTATTTATGGGTTAGGTCCTGTTGATGCCTATGGTGCGGCAGGTTGTGGCATTGCATCAACGATTGTTATGTGGACAATGCTTGTGATAGGGCTTTTTTATGTTGCTAGAACAAAAAAAACTTCTCGTTACCTTAAGTTTTCACGGTGGAAACTTATTTTTAAAGTGGCGCTTGTTAAGCGTTGGTCATCAGGAAAAGCAATTTTAAACCTTGGAGTTCCCAATACGCTTGCTTTATTCTTTGAGGTGGGGCTGTTTAGCTTTATTGCTCTATTCATTGCTCACTTAGGTTCAGTGGTGATCGCCTCTCACCAAGTAGCGATTAGTTTAACTTCATTGCTTTTTATGATTCCGTTAAGCTTATCTATGGCAATTACGGTACGAGTAGGTTTGCGTTATGGTCAATATAATTTTGAGGAATTAAATCAGGTCATTAAATCGGGGATGTTATTAGCCGTTGTTCTTGGAATACTGTTGTCTATAATAACATACATATTTAAAGGATCAATTTCTCAGATTTATTCTAACGACCCCAAGGTAATTTTACTGGCCACTACCTTACTTACCTATGCCGCTTTGTATCAAGTGTTTGATGCAGCTCAGGTAACAATGTCAGGAGCTTTAAGAGGCTTGCATAGCACTAAAGTAACCATGGTCATTACTTTTTTTAGTTTTTGGGGGGTCGGGCTGGGAGGTGGGTATTTATTGGCTTTTACTGAAATTTCTGGCGAGTCGATGGGAGTTGAAGGTTACTGGATAGCCATACTTATAAGCATGATTGTAGCAACAATATTGTTACACATTGCTCTGAGGTTAAAATTACGAAAAGTTAAGGTAGAAATTAATAAAATAAACAATAATATGTCTTAGAATAAAAATAGTTATCATTATCTCTTCTATGTCTTATGATTTTTTGTTACAATTATTAACTGGTAAGCTAATATTTTATGAGAGAATTTTATATTTAATATAATGTCTCTACTAAAATATAGGCAATATTTTTATAGTAAACCTTAAACCTTAAGAGGGTCGTAATATGACATTTAAAAAAGTATTTCTAGGATTGATAGCAGCATCTGTCCTTACAACAGGTGTAGCCATTGCATCTGGAGAAGTTAACATCTATTCACATAGACACTACGATACAGATAAAAAACTTTTCAAAATGTTTGAAGACAAAACAGGAATTAAAGTTAATGTCGTGCAAGCTAAAGCAGGTCAGCTTATTGAAAGATTGGAAAGAGAAGGAGTTCATTCTCCAGCTGATATTTTAATGACCGTTGATGCGGGTAGATTACACCAAGCTTATGCAAAAGGATTATTACAACCTATTCGCTCTAACTTTTTAGAAGAAGTTATTCCTTCTAAGTTGCGTGAGAAAGATGGCCATTGGTTTGCTTTCACAAAAAGAGCTAGAGTTATTGTTTATAACAAAGATAAAGTAAACCCTGAAGCGGATCTATCTACCTATGCTAACTTGACCCATCCAGATTGGAAGGGAGAAGTGGTGAGTAGAACAGGAAGCAATATCTATAGTTTGTCTATTATGGCATCATTTATCTCTAATGATGGCCCAGAAGTAGCAAAAGATTGGGCTGCTGGCTTAGTAAATAACTTTGCACGCTCACCAACAGGTAATGATACAGCTCAAATTAGAGCCGTAGCGGCAGGTGAAGCTAAACTTGCTTTAGTTAATACCTATTATGTTGGAAGATTGTTAAACTCTGACAAGCCTTCTGATGTTGAGGTAGGAAAAAGAGTGGGTGTATTTTTCCCTAACCAAGGTGTTGGTGAAAGAGGAACGCATGTTAATATTTCTGGTGCTGGTGTGACTAAAAGCTCTAAAAACAAAGCAAATGCTGTTAAGCTTCTTGAATTTTTAGCTAGTGAGACTGCTCAAAAAGAGTTTGGTGCTGCAAATAATGAGTATCCAACTAATAAAAATGTAGAAGCTTCACCAACACTACAATCTTGGGGAACTTTTAGAGCAGATACTATTGACTTATATTTGTTAGGTAAGTACAACTCTAAAGCAGCTAAAATAAATAACCAAGTAGGTTGGAAGTAAGCAATAGCTTATTTTTCTTAATTATTTAAAAATAATTCCCGAATCCCTATATAGGAATTGGGTAATTAGGTTTGTTTTAACAACTAAAGGTCAGGCAGTATAATAATTGCTTGACCTTTTTTTTAAAGTCTTTGTCGCAATAAGTTGTGTTAGTAAAAGGTTATCTCACTTTATTATCTTGACTTGACTCATATCGTGCAAAGTGCCCAAATTAAATGCTTTACATAATTTATTTTAGCTATTGAAATTTTATCATTATCTTAATCTCTTTTTTAAGGTGAATAATAACAGTGGATTATGTAAAGCTTTTAACTTTTTATCGAGGAAAGTAAAATAAAATATTTAAAAAACCGCTGGATCTCTATAAGTACGCTACTGGCAGTAATACTACTGTTGCCTATTGTCATTATAAATCTGTATGCTTTTACTCTAGATCCTGAGATAGTTAATCATTTAAAAGAAACGGTTCTTCTTGATTATATTTTTAATACAGTATTATTAATTGTTGTAGTTGGTTTTTTGACCGCCGTTATCGGTATAGGTAGTGCTTATTTAGTCACTTTTTGTGATTTTAAATACGCCAAGTTTTTTTCTTTTGCTTTAATTCTTCCTTTTGCAATCCCATCTTATATTTTAGGGTTTATTTACTTTGAGATATTTAGCTTTTTTAGCCCTTTTCATCGATTTTTAATGAGCATAGGGATAGATAGTTTTTTTGATGTTTTGAGTCTTAATACGGTTATTATTGTTTTAACCTTGGCTTTTTACCCCTATGTGTATTTAATTGTTAAATCATCTATGGAGAAAAACTCATCCATTCTTTTAAACCCAGCTTTATCCTTGGGAGCTTCTAGAACTAAAATATTTTTTACGGTACTTATGCCTTTGGTAAGACCCGCTATTGTTGCCTCCTTAGCTTTAGTTATGATGGAAATTATCAGTGAATTTGGTACAGTACATTTTTATGGAATACAGACCTTAACTACCGCTATTTTTTCGGTTTGGTTTGAAATGGGAGACATTGGCACTGCTGCTTACCTATCTGCGATAGCAACGGGAATAGTTTTATTAATTTTAATTGTTGATAAACTCTCTGGAGGAAGAGCTAAGTACCGAATAGACGGAGCATCCGCCCCTATAAAGAAAATAAAACTTAATAAAGTACAATCTTTTTTTGCGATTTCTTTTTTAGCCTTTCCTTTTGTTTTCGGTTTTTTTATTCCAATTTTATGGGTAATTTTTTATGCCATAACCTATGTAGAAAGAGCTTTTTCAGCAGAGTTTATTTGGACTATTTTTAACAGTTTTAGTGCGGCAGCCATCAGTGCAACGGTTATTATGATGATTGCACTATTTTTGGCTTATAGCCAAAGAGTTTATGACAATAACTATATGAAATACTTATTGAAGGTATCTACTTTAGGTTATTCGGTTGCGGCAGCCATTACAGCGGTTGGTATTATGGTTGTTTTTACATCCATAGATCATTTTTTGATTGATAATTTTGGACTTGAAAAGCTCCTGTTAAGTGGTACTGTATTGGCACTTTACTATGGTTATATGGTAAGGTTTTTAGCCGTAGGACTAAACTCGGTAAACAGTAACTTTGAAAAAGTAGGTATTAATCCCAATAGAGCTTCAAGAAGTTTAGGTTCAGGCTTGTTTAAAACCCTATTAAAAGTTGATTTACCTTTAGTGCGTAATGGTATTATTATTGGTTTTATTTTGGTTTTTGTCGATATTGTTAAAGAACTGCCTTTAACCTTGATTTTACGACCCTTTGACTATCACACACTCTCAAGTAAGATTTATGAGCTGGCCTCAATTGAGTTAATTCAAGAATCCTCTGTATTTATATTAAGTATGATTATTGTCTGTGCTATCCCTATGATTCTTTCTTTGAAGGCCTATAAATGAGTTTATTTTTATCTAATATATCAAAAAGATTTCAGAAAACTAAAGTGTTAAGTGACTTAAGTTTAAATATTAAACAAGGAGAAATCGTTGCAGTTTTAGGTAAAAGCGGCAGTGGTAAAAGTACCTTGTTAAATATAATAGCAGGGTTTGAAGAGAGTGATACAGGCGAGGTTATTGTTAATAATACGACTTTATTTAACAAAGAAAAATCTTTGTTTGTTGCTCCAGAGCTTAGAAATACAGGTTACCTTTTTCAAAACTATGCCTTATTCCCTCATATGAATGTGTATAAAAACATTTCTTTTGGGTTAAAAAAGGAACAAAATAATAAAAAAGAAATTGTTGAAGAATTGCTAGAACTGGTAGGATTATCTGGTTTTGAAAAAAGATACCCGCATGAGCTTTCTGGTGGACAGCAACAACGCATTGCCTTGGCAAGAGCTTTAGCTCCACGCCCTAAAATATTGCTTTTAGATGAGCCTTTTAGTGGTCTTGATACAGAGCTGCGGATAAAGACAAGGGGTGAGGTGCGAAAAATCATGAAGCAAGCACAAACAACAGCTGTTTTAGTGACTCATGATCAAGAAGAAGCTTTTGCTATCGCAGACAAAGTGGCAATTATTAATCAAGGGGTTATAGAGCAAATAGATGAACCTGAAAGGATTTATCATTTTCCTGCCACTCGTTTTATAGCAGAATTTTTGGGGCAAGCAGACTTTATAAAAGGGATTGTTGTTGAAAAAGGTATTGATTCTGAAATAGGGTTAATACCTAATAAAAATTCCTTCTCAAAAGGAAGTGTTGTTGAGATTATGCTTAGACAGAAAATATTAAGTTTTTGCATGATGAAAATGGATTAATTGAGGTAATTAGTCGAAGTTTTAAAGGTTACGAAAACCTATACCATTTAAAATTACCTTCTGGAAAAATTATTCAAAGCAGCAGTGATTCTGGTTTAATTCTTGAGCCAAAAACAAAGGTTATCATTGAAGTTTTACAAAAGAATGTTGTTGTTTTTCTAAAATAAGGCATCTTTTCTATACCCCCAATTTGGCGTTATAAAAACGCCTTCTTAGGCAGTGATATATTTTAGGTAATGGTTTATTTATTAATCAGAGCTTTCTCTACCCAATGCCTTATCACGATCTGGTTTATGGTAAAAAAACTTGAAAACCCCCCATAAAACTAAAGTGACAATAGTAATTGCAATAACTAAAAGTCCTACCATAATAATTAAAGCATCTCCAACTTCATTAAGGCCAATATTACCCATGGTTTATTCCCTTTCCTTTTAATTAAAAACATTTTACAATAAACTTCACTTATTAGACACTGTTAGTAACAAAAAATGGCACAAACAATAAAAGAATTAGAAAAAGAGCGAGCTGAAATTTTAGACGCGATAGAATCGCAGGCACAAAACATGTCACAAAAAGGTTCGCCCCCTGAACATAACTTAAAAGATTGGTTAAATGCTGCCGAGGAAATTATGCCTGCTAAAAAATCATCACGCCAAAAAACACCCCTAGAGTCAAGCTCTCCTGTTAGAAAAAAAGATAAAACCAGTAAATCTTCTTTTTTTGGTGTAATTATTATGTTGTCGCTATTATTAACAGTTTTAGGAGTTTTATATATTGCTTATACGAGCATTCATAATGAATTGCAAAAAGTTTTAGCTGCTAATGCTATTTCTCAAGAGAATGTTGAGTCTATTAAAGAAACCGTTGTTAACCTTGAAAAATCTATTGCCTCTGGTGGGCAAGGAGAATTGTTTAAGAGTTTGCAGGCTAAAGTTGCTCATCTTGAAGCAGAAGTTAACGATTTAAAAACACAGCAAATAATATTAAAAAGATCTACTGATAAAATCATGGGCGAACAAATAAAAGTCGTTTCAGGAGTTGCCAGTCAACTTAAAACTTCCGAAGATAATCTTGAATTAAACAAGTTAGTTACCAGTGAAGAGTTAGATAGAAAGCTTGCTAATCATGCACAACAAATTAATGATAAGCTTGAAGAAATTATACAACATTTGAATATTTTACCCGCTACAGAACCCGTTAAACAGGTTCAGGCGGTGAAAGTTCCTAAAGAAACGCCTCCTAAAGAAGCGTTTGAAAACATTTCGTTGCCTAAAGCACCAAAACTTAAAATACAAGAACCTAAAATACAAGAACCTTTAGGCAGATTAAATCAACCAGCGATTAGCCTTGTACAAAGATCTAAACCCCTTGTTCAACCAGAGCTCCCTAAGCCACCATTACTCATTTCATCGCCCGAAATTGATTGGATCATAAATGAACCCGCTGTTAACTTTACCTTACAACTAGCCAGTATGCCAAGTCGTGCAGGTATACAAAAAGTAAAAGATCAAAAGGGTTTGGTTAATGCCAAAATAATACCGCAAGAACGCAATGGAAGAACTCAGTATGTACTGGTTTTAGGAAGTTTTACAGATAGGCATGCCGCAGATGTCTCAGCTAAAAACTTTCAAACCGAATATAAAATATCACCTTGGGTTAGAAGAGTTCAAGATTTAAAGGCTAGAATTAAGAGTGAAAAACAGGTAAGGTAATTTTAAATTCAACTCCTGGTAAATTGCCATTAATATCATTACGATTAAAGGCAATAATTTTTCCTTTATGATATTCAGTAATTAATTTTACAATATAAAGCCCCAGTCCCAAATGACTTTGTTGGCTTTCATTGGGCGTTCTAATACTCGTCATGCCATCAAAAATACGCTTTTCAAAGCCTTTGGGAAGGTGTTCTCCTGTATTTATAATATGAAGATGAACTTTATCTGTTTCTTTTGTAAGAATGATTTCAATGGGCGTTTTATAGTCATTAAAATCTTTAGCGTTGCTAATTAATTTATCCATAAGTTGCTCAATCATAAAGCCATCACCCATTACTAGAGTTGACTCAGTTACATTATTGCTAAATTTAAACTCATTTTTAGGGTTTAAAATAGTAACATTTTCCATATAATGATTCAGCATTAAACTAATGGGAAAATCTTCTGGATCTTGTTGTGACAGGCTATCTTCAATGCTGGTTGCTTCTGTTAAAGAAGCAATAATTTGCTTAAGTTGTTGAACTGCATGTTGTGAAAAATCCAGTTGTTTGTGCTTAACATCTTTTTCTAAAAGACTTAAAGACATTGAGAGGCGATTAAGAGGGTTGTGAAGTTCATGCCTAAGAGCTTTAGGAAATTGTTTTAAATAACGCTCATAAGAGGAGAGCTGTTGTAGCATTTCAAAAATATGATGGCGTAAATCAGAAAGTTCATCATGATAACCTTGTTGATATCCATCTGGAAAATTTTGGGTTGAAATCTTACCACTAATATTAAAAGTATTTCTAACATCAGAATCTAGGCGAACAATTCGCCTAGAAAGGGCAGCAATATGAGTAATAGCACCGAGTACTGCAAATAAAAACACTAAGCTGCCAATTCCAATCAGTCTATAAAAGTATTTAAAGAATCTCCTAAAAGACTATCCAGCTTTTGCTCTAAAATAATCACTCCTAAGATTTGATTGTTGAGTTTAAGGGGAGTTGAAGACATTAAGGAGATGGGCTTTCCCAATGAATCTTTTCGGTACTGTTGAAAAGTTTCACCTTTTATGGAGTTGTTAATTAAGGTTCTTTCTGGTGAAAGAGATTGAGGAAAAGAATAAGGAAAAGAAAAGGGTAAAAAAGCAGTGAACGTTTTGATAATGCCTTCACCTAAAAACATAAAAGGATCACTTGTTTTAACTTGATCTTCTTTAGGAAAACGCCCAATAACATAGGTGGTTTGTTGGTATACATTTACAACCCATAGTATAGAATTTTCTAAGTCAAGGTGAGCCAATTGACTACTTGGTTTACCAGACTGAATCTGTAAAGCCCACAAATCGGTTCTATTTTCTAAAATAAGAGAAAGATTGACCACCGTTTGATATTGAATGGTCGCTTGGTTTTTAAGAAGTAATTTGTGTAAATCAATTGCAAACCGATAGGCTAAAAAGGGCAATAGGGTAATCATTAATAAAAGAATAAAGAACCTTGTTCTAATAGAGATTCTAAAATTTATATTTTTGGTTATAAAATTCATTTAAAGTCTCAATAATTCTTGAATTAGCATCACTATCGAGCTTGTCTCGTATTTTGTGTGGTAACTAATAATTACCGCTAGGTAAAGTGGTTTCTATTAGGTCGCCTTTTCTTTGTAATAGTATAATGTTGTTTTTTAATGCTTCTTTTTTTACATCATCATTAATGCTAAAACTTGCCAAGGCTAAATGATGATTATAATCTTTATATTCTGTATAGAGTTTTTTAAAGTTTTCGTACTTAGTCGCAATTAACTTTATAACATCTTTTTCATGAGCCTTGTATTTAGTCTCAATTATGGCAACATCTTTACCGTTTACTAATAAAATATCGTACTCATCTTCTATATTATTTTTAGATCTGGTCACATTTTTGTCAATAAAGTCATAATCAATGCCAGCTAATGAAGGGTTTGATTTGATTGAGTTATAAAAAAACTCCTCTGCGATATCGCCTTGATTATTTGCAATACCGCCCACCATTTTGCCTACTTTTTTTTGTGAAATTAACATTTCGGCTAATCTTTCACCTGTTATTTTCATCTGAGCATCAGTTTTTTCTTGTGATGCCTCTAATCTTAAGTGAGAGTTTTTTAATTCAATACTTGATGCTTCCAGTCTAAGTATTGATTGTGCTAAATCTTCTTTGGTAATCATAAGTTGCTCTACAATTTATTATCATATAGGTTCTAAATAGTGTAGCCACTTCATTTGGTATTATTTTTTATTTTGCCAGCGATAACCTTTGCCATATTCATTATGAATAAGGTTAAAGTGACTGTCTACTTTTTTAAAAGAATTTCGTATACGACATATATGGGTGTTGATGGTATTGCGTTCTACCACGCCTTGTGTTGATTCTTGTAGCGAGTCATAGGTAACAACACCTTTTTCTCCTGAAATAGCAAATTGTTTTAACATATCATATTCTGTAGCGGTTAAATCTAAGGGTTGTTCCTTCCAATAGGCTTTAAATTGATCATCAACTAATTGTAACTCTTGAATTTTTGACTTAGTTTGTATTGTTGTTTGATTTGATCTAGTAATGCGTAAAAGATTTTTAACCTTAGCAATTAAAACATTTAAGCTAATTGGCTTTGGAAGATAATCTATTGCACCTAAGGCATGACCAGTATAAATATCAAATTCTGACTGTCGTTCTGATAAAAATATGATGGGTATTGGTCGCTCATAACTTAATAGATGTTTTGCTAAATCAAATCCGCCATCAATCTCTTTACCTAGAATGATGTCTGAAATGACTAAGTCTGGCAATCCTTGATCAAATCCAATTTCAGCAGAGGGTCGGTCTGAATAAGTAGATACTTTAAATCCTTGCCCTTTTAATGCGGTTTCAAGATTTTCTAATTGCATTAAATCATCTTCAATAACGGCAATGGTAAATGTAGTATTTGTCATGTTTTTTACTCTATCTAAGCAGGTTAAAGTTATTTGATTGAGCTATGTTTTGGGCTAAGGTTAGCTAAGGAAGAACTTAATAACTAAGATTATTTTATACTGGCTAAACGAGCCGATATTTTCACTGCAATAGCTAGCTATTACGCCTCATTTCAGCACAAATAGCGACTCGTTTTTCTCAGCCTAATTCTAACCTTAGTTATTAAGATCTTCCCTAACATGGTTAAAGTCAAGAACCTGCATGTTCATAATTAAACCTGCATCTTGAATTGGCAATACTATGGCATCTTTATCAGAGTCATTATGATGAGAATGCCACCATCCAGGAGGGGTTACAAAAGTTGATCCAGGTGTCCATATTGCTTTAATAGGTGTTCAGTTTCAGCAGTGTGTAATACATTATTCATACAAGTAAATCTCCTTCTTTCCAATTAATGGTGCCAACAGGTGTTTGAGTTCGACCTGAGCCACGAATAATATAAAACATTTGAGAGGTTGCATTTACATCTGTTTTTAAGGTTTTTCCTTGGCAGATTTTTAAATAATTTGCCATTAGGTTTGGGGTTGTAGCAGGGTATTTTGTTTTTAGGCTTTTAGATAAATCCAGAGGTATAATACGGGTATCACCTGATAAGTGTATTTCTGCAGGAAAGCCAATGACATCAATTTTAGGCATAGGCGGGTTCACCGCAGACATATATTCTTTGGTGATCGCTTGGTGTTCCCATTGCTGTTGATGCTTTTCTTGTCTTTGTTCAATAGTTTGTTTTGGAATCATGTTTAATGTTACCTTTGAAGGATTTATGTCGTTGAATTAGGCAAAAGGGCTCTCTTAAATTTATTTAACTTTTTACGATCACTAGAAGAGGGAATATTTAAAGATTCACGGTATTTTGCGATGGTTCTTCTTGCTATATTGACTTCTTTTTCTTCTAATAACATCATGATTTTGTTATCGCTGAACGGTTTTTGTAGGGGTTCTGAATCAATAAGTTCTTTAATATAGGCTTTAATTGAAATGGCAGATTGATCTTCACTGCCGTATTGAGCCAAACCCGTCGAAAAGAAGTATTTTAACTCAAATGTACCGCGAGGTGTTTGCATGTATTTTTGATTGGTTGCACGAGAGATGGTGGATTCATGTAAGTTTAAATGTTCTGCAACATCACGCAAGACTAAAGGGCACATAAAATGCTCGCCTTTTTCAAAAAATTCACTTTGCTTTTCAATAAGGTAATGACCTACCTTGAGTAAAGTTTCACCTCGGCTTTTAATGCTTTTAATGAGTCCTTTAGCTTCAATAATCTGTTCTTTAATTTTTTTAGATTCTTCAGTATCACTCAAGTCTTTGGTCATATCAATATAAGCTGAATTGACGCTTAATCTAGGAAACGCATTGGGGTTAAGTTCAACTTTATAACCGTTTTTTATCCGCGACAATTTTAGGTCGGGTATGATTATTTCATTTTGAATTGAAGCATACATTCTTCCAGGTCGAGGGTCTTGTGATTGAATGATACGAATCACTTTTTCTAATTCTTCGTCATTTAATCCATAGGTTTTTTTAATTCTTTTAAGGTCATGATGTGTTAGCCAATCAAAGTTTTCAACAACAATTTGTCTAGCGGTTACAACAAAGGGTGTTTGAATTTCTGATTTAAGCTGCAGAGATAAGCACTCTTGAATGTTACGGGCTCCAACGCCTGTGGGTTCAAATTGTTGAATAACTTTGAGAACTTCTTCAATCTCTGAGATTGAGGGAGTAATATTTTCTTTATTGCTTAGGATAGATTCTAAAATATTTTCTAAGCTTGATGCTAAATATCCTTCTTTAGTGATATCATCAATGAGATAAGAGGCTATAACTTCTTGGCGATATTCCCAAGGGAAAATGTCAGATTGCCAGTAAAGTTTATCGTGCAAGGATTGCTCTTGTGAGGTGTAATTTTCTGCTGAAATATAGTCATTAATGGATTGTCTAGGGGAAGAGGAGACATCACTATAAATATCCTCCCAATTACAGTCTATATCAAGCTCTTCAGAAATTTTATCTGATTTTTGCATGTCAATTTCTGCTTCAGATTTATCTACTGTCTCGGAATCTGTGGAATTATTCTCTTCTGCTTTATCGGGGTTAGGATATATATCATCCTCAATCTCTTCATCTACCTCTAGCATAAAGTTGCTTTCTAAAGTAGTTGTAATCGTTTGTTGAACTTCAAGTGTAGAGTACTGAAGGATTTTTATAGACTGTTGCAATTGAGGGGTCAGTTTAAGCTGTTGGCCTATATTTATTTGTAAACCTGGCATTAATGCCATAATAGTAAGTGCTCCTGAATATAATTTTAGAAAGAATCTTTACGGTCTTAATCCCCTTACAGGTCTTTACGGTCTTAATCCCCTTACAGGGTGGGAGTTATAGCTATTACGCCTCATTTCAGCAAAGATAACAACATTTTTTTAACCTTAGTTACTGAGTATTTTTTAGTCTTTATGGATATAGTAATATAATTTTAATTAAATTGGTATGTTTCTTGCCAGTAAAATTGTATTTTAACAATCTATAGCACTTTATATTTAGTTTATAAATAAGAATTTAGGTAGCACATAAGATTAAAATATTAATCGAAAAGTTTTTTAAGAATTTTCGTTGCAATAGCTAGCTATTACGCCTCATTTCAGCGCAAATAGCGACTCGTTTTTCTCAGCCTAATTCTAACCTTAGTTATTAAGTTCCTCCTTAGGTCATTCCTGAATAGAAGCACTTTCAATATTTTGTATCAGTTCTAGTTTGTCTAGTATCGACCCTATGGCATGATTGCTTTCTATTTCAACACCTAGATTTATCGTTGCAATGCCGTCGGTATTGTTAGTTTTTGTGCTAGATGAGGTAAGGTTAATATCTTGCTCAAGTAAACAGTTCATGATATCTCTTAATAAGCCTTTGCGGTTAAATCCAGTAATTTTTATTTTAGCATGGTAAAGAGGTTTCTCTATATTTTGACACCAGTCAACTTGAATAATTCTTTGAGTTTCTTCATGGGTTAGGTTAAGAATGTTTAAGCAGTTGGACTGATGAATTGTCACGCCTCTTCCGCGTGTAACATAGCCAACAATATCATCATTGTTTTTAGGATAGCAGCAGGGAGCTAAATTGGTTCTAATTTGTGATGCTCCTACTACATAAGCTTGATGTTCAAAACTGTCTGATGTTTGCTTTGCATTATGTGGTATCAGTGATTTTACATCTGCTGATTTTTCTATGGGTAATTTAATTATTTCAATTTGTTTTTGAATGGTACTGGTTAATTGCCTCTCATTAATTTGACCTTTGCCAATAGCTTCAAATAAAGATTCTTCGTCCTTAACCCTAAAGCGTTCTAAAATGGGTTGAATGTCAAGTTTAGTGGCATTAAGTCTTTTAACTTCTTTGTTAAACAGTGTTTCACCCGATGCAATATTGGTTTCTTTGTTTTGTAAATTAAACCAGTGTCGCACCTTAGATCTAGATTTTGGACTAGAAAGGAATCCTAGGTTTGGATTTAACCAGTTACGATTTGGTGTGGCATTTTTAAGGGTTAAAATTTCTACCTTGTCTCCAGTATTAAGCTTGGTTGTTAATGGCATTATTTTGCCATTAATTTTAGAACCACGGCACTTATGTCCAATGTCTGTGTGGATTTGATAGGCAAAATCTAAGGCGGTTGTTCCTTGGCTAAGAGTAATTATTTCATTATTTTTGGTCACGACATAAATATGTTCACTAAGCAACTCAGTGCTTATTTTATTTAATAAGTCTGGATCATCGTTGTATTCTAATATTTGACGAACAAGATCTATACTTTTTTCTAAACGAGCATCGACTTGTTGATTGTCTTCTTTATATCTCCAGTGAGCAGCAACGCCATATTCAGAGGTGTAGTGCATTTCGTGAGTACGAATTTGTATCTCAACGGTGTGATTTTGAGGGCCATAAATTACGGTATGAATAGATTGGTAACCATTCTCTTTGGGTGTGGCAATATAGTCATCAAATTCATTTTTAACATAACTCCAATTACTATGAATTAACCCCAAAACTTCGTAACATTGCTGAATTGTATCTACATAAATTCGTACTGCCCTTAAATCATAGAGTTCATCAATGGGCAGGGCTTTACGAGTCATTTTTTTCCAAATACTGTACAGGTGTTTAGGGCGACCAGATATTTGATAAGAAATGTTAGATTTATCTATTAAGTTTTTAAAAGTTTGCAATAAATCTTGAATGTAACCCTCTCTGTCAGCTCTTTTTGTAGCCAGTGTTTTGGCTATTTCTTTATAATCAGAGGGGTGTAAAAAACGAAAAGAAAGATCTTCTAATTCCCATTTTAATTGTGCCATACCTAGGCGATTTGCTAATGGAGCAAAGATAAGTTGAGTTTCAGTAGCTATTTTATGCTTAATATCATCAGGCTCGTTTTTTATAGATCTTAACCTTGCGACTCGGTAGGCTAATTTAACCACCATGGCACGAATATCTGAAGTCATGGCTAAAAGCATTTGCCTTAAGCGTTCGTTTTGAACTTCATTAGATTCTATGTCTGAGTGAAAAATTTTAAAGCTGTTCAATTTGCGAATGTTTTTGACAAGATTGGCAATTTGGTCACCAAATTCCTCCTCGATCTGCTCGATAGAGTAGCAGGTCTCAAGTCTTGAATCGCTGATTAAAGTTGCGATCAAAGTAATGTGATCCAAGTTTAATTCAGATAGAATTAAAGCAACGGTTAAACTATGTGCCGAGTCTTTTTGTGGGAAATTTTGAGCTTCTAAAGCCATTTCACAGGCACGCAAGCAAGTATCATTGATACTTCCAGAGTCAAAAATTTTATTTGCTAGTTGTTTGGCAGCTTCTGTCATTTTAAATAAATATAATGACTTGTTGATTGCATAAAGCTTCAAATAAAGCATGGTTTTTTGATGTTTTTAATATTTCAGTTAAGTTTTTAATGTCAATAACTCTTTGGTTGCAAAGTAATTTAATAAACGCTTCTTCGGCAGAAAAAGTATTCATTATTTGCCCATTTATATAAAGCAATATTTTATCTGTTGTTTCAGTATAGGCAAAACGACACACTTCATCTCGAATAATGCCCTCACTGTTTAGTGCTATTTGAATAAGCTCATCTATATAAATTTTTTCATCTTTAGCAAGAGGTTCTGGTAGTAAATCATTCGCATTTTTATCTAGTTGAGTGGCAAACTTACCAAACCAAGGTTTAATAAATTCATCTTTTTCCAGCACGCTTTTTAATAGTTTCTTGGCTTGTTGCCAAGCAGGGTCAGAAATCTCTCCTGATTGGCAATCTTGCCAGTTAGGGTCAAGGTATAAATCTTTGAAAGATTCATTTTCAGCCAAATAATCTCCAAAGCTATCCCACAGCTCTAATCCTTGATAGCTTCTATAACCAATAGAGAAAGTCATGCAATCATCGCTTAAACTGATACCGTGGTGTCCCCATTTAGGTGGGAGATATAAAATATCTCCTGTTTCGCAAACATAATCGTCTTCGACATTAAATGTTTGCATAAGGCGTAAATCTACCCCTTGAATATAATTAGACATGTCACAGTTTTGTGAGGTAAGCTGCCAATTTCTTTTGCCTTGTGCTTGCAGCAGAAAAACATCATAGTGATCAAAGTGTGGGCCAACATTACCGCCTTGAGTGGCATAGCTAACCATAATATCATCAACACGCCAGCTAGGGATAAAGCTAAATTCTTTTAATAAATCAGTAACTTCTGGCATTAACCTATCCAGTCCTTGAATAAGTAACGTCCAGTTTTTTTTGGGTAAACTCTCAAAAATTTCTTCTGAAAAAGGCCCTGTTTTTAAGCTATAGTCGGTTGCAGATTTTTGAATAATAAGGCGAGATTCTACCTCCTCTTCCAAAGAAAGCCCTGCCAACTCTTCAGGCGAAATGGGGGTTTGAAAATTAGGTAGAGCATTTTTAAGTAACAGAGGTTTTTTTTGCCAATAATCTTGCAAAAAATTGTCTAAAGTAATCTTAGAAAATTGAATCATGGATATTCCTCAAAACCTCCATAATTACCACACCTGGTAATTATGGGGTGTTTTTAACGACCTTTAAGCATGGTTAAAGCCAGCTCAATATTGTCTGCTTGTTGTTGGGCATTACCAATATAGCTAGCAGGGGTCATCTCCCTAAGAGATTGTTTAGCCTCTTCTGGCAGGTCTAAGCTATCAACAAACTCTTGCATGATTTGCTGGTTAACTCGACGACCACGCGTTAGCTCCTTAAGCTTCTCATAGGGTTGCTCAATGCTATAACGACGCATAACGGTTTGAATGGCCTCTGCTAATACCTCCCAGTTATTATTAAGATCATCAGCCATAGCGATAGCATTAACTTCTAGCTTACCTAATCCTTTTAAAGTAGATTGCAAGGAAATCATAGTGTGGGCAACCCCTACACCTAGGTTGCGTAGCACGGTTGAATCAGTTAAATCGCGTTGCCAGCGAGAAATGGGGAGTTTTTGCCCTAGATGATCAAAAATAGCATTAGCCAGCCCTAAATTACCTTCAGAATTTTCAAAGTCTATTGGGTTAACCTTGTGAGGCATGGTAGAAGAGCCTATTTCTCCTGCAACGGTCTTTTGTTTAAAGAATCCAATAGAGATATAGCTCCAAACATCACGGTTAAAGTCTATAAGTATGGTGTTGAAGCGTTGCATAGCATGAAAATACTCTGCAATATAGTCATGGGGTTCAATCTGAATGGTGTAAGGGTTCCAAGCAAGCCCTAAGCTTTGCACGAACTGTTCAGTTAGTTCATACCAGTTAATAGCAGGGTAGGCGGCAAGGTGGGCGTTATAGTTACCTGTTGCACCATTGATTTTGCCCATTATCTGCACACCCATTAGCTGTTTAACCTGGCGTTGCAAGCGGTAAGCAACATTGGCAAACTCTTTACCCGCAGTGGTGGGAGAGGCGGGCTGTCCATGGGTGCGTGACATCATGGGTATTGCTGCCATGTCGGTTGCCATCTCTGAGATTTTGTCAATAACGCTCTGCATTTCAGGAACGATAGTAGATTCACGAGATTCTTTAAGCATTAAAGCATAAGCAAGATTATTAATATCTTCAGAGGTACAAGCAAAATGTACAAACTCATTAATCGCATGCAGTTCAGCATTGCTTTCAAAGTGTTCTTTAATTAGATATTCAACCGCTTTAACATCATGGTTAGTAGTGCGTTCAATTTCCTTCACACGCATGGCCATGTCTAAGCTAAATTCATCTACCAATTTTAAAAGGTGCGTTTCTGCCTCCGAGCTTAAAGGTGGAACTTCTGAAACACCAGGGTGGTTTGCTAACATGCGTAACCAAGAAACTTCTACTTTTACTCTGTTTTTAATTAAACCATATTCACTAAAAATTTCTTTTAAATTGCTTAAGCGAGCACCATAACGCCCATCAACAGGGGAGATAGCAGTTAATTCTGTTAGTTGCATGTACTAAGTTCCTTTTTATCTAAAATTGACAATGTGTTATTATACCCGAATCCTTGCTTAGAAGCTGGATATAGAGTTGTTAGAGCTTGTTCGCTAGGGGTTTGCAAAAAAAACTTAGCTTCACCCTTAGGTTAAGCGGGAATTTTCTGTGAATGCATAGCGGGCAAGGGCTGGTGCTATATGCCATATTTCTAAGTAGGGATTTGGGTTATATCTCAATCCATGATTTTTATAGAAATTTGGGTAGTACCCAGATCTCTTGGTGTTTTTTAGGAGAGTACAAATAATATGCTAGCAGCTT
>CAYLXI010000019.1:0-18117 GCA_964387695.1 uncultured Piscirickettsiaceae bacterium | reverse complement strand
CGTTTTTCCCACTCTGACAGTGAAGGACTCTATTTTGCTGCAGACGAAAAACATGTTTATTTTGCAGTGCCTTCGGGCGAAGTGACAGCCGCCTTGCAAGAAAATCAAGCGCGTTGGACAGATCAAATCGTATGGCAAAGAAAATTTGAAGAACCTGTTTTGTCAGGGCCAGTTCTTGATGGGGGACAGCTTATTATTGGTACAGCTAAAGGTAGTTTAAAAGCCTTGTCTAAAAAAGATGGCAGTCTAATTTGGCAAACCCAACTCTCTAGTGAAGTGTTAAGCAAGGCTGTTATTAGAGAGGGGAATATTTTTGTTCGCACGGTTGATGGTAAATTAGTTTCAGTTAGATCTTCTACGGGTAAAATCAATTGGATTGTTGAGCATCAACTCCCTAGCTTATCTTTGCGAGGTGTTGCGCCGATAACTTGGCATGAAGGTCGTGTTTATATTGGTTGGGAAAGTGGCAATGTAGAAGCTTTTAATGCCTATTCTGGAGAGAGGTTATGGCGAACTCAAATTGCCATACCTCGAGGTCGTACTGACCTAGAGAGAATGGTTGACATTCAAGCAGCTATAGTGATAAGACATGGACGATTGTTTGTTTTAGGCTATAACGGAAAATTGGTTTCTTTAAATCCTAATACAGGTAACTTATTTTGGGCTAAAGAAATTTCAGGATTTCGTGATTTTTTAGTAGCTGATAACTTAGTGTTTGTAGTAGATGAAGATGATATCTTACATGCTTATGATGTGATGAATGGCACGCTTATTTGGCGTAAAGGATCTTATAAATATCGTTCATTAATTGACTTGGTTTCTTTTGATGAAAATAAAATTTTACTCGCCGATAGTTTGGGGTATTTGCATTGGGTTGATAAATTAACGGGTTCTTTAATCGCTAGAGCAAAACACCCCAGTAATGAAATAGAAGGCAGTGCCATTGCCCGAGTGAATGTCGATAGGAACCGCCTCTATGTTCAAGATATAAAAGGTGTTGTAACAGCTTATAGCGTGCAGACATCTATCTGGTACAAGTTTAACCATCCAGAAGATCCGTTAAATCTCCTAGCTCCTAAATAAATTAAATCTGAGAAGTAATCGTGAGTAAACCTGTTATTGCCCTAGTGGGGCGACCTAATGTTGGAAAATCTACCCTTTTTAATCGCTTAACCCGCTCAAGAGATGCTTTGGTTGCAGATTACCCTGGCTTAACTCGTGATAGACAATATGGAACGGGGCGAGTAGGAGATATACCTTATATTGTTGTAGATACAGGCGGTCTAAGTGGAGAGTCTGATGGGGTTGACCCTCTTATGGCAGCTCAGGTGCGTACCGCAATTGAAGATTCTGATGCGGTATTATTTTTAGTGGATGGACGCACAGGATTGTTGCCAGCCGATGAGGGGATTGCAAACTATATTCGCCAATTCAATAAGCCTGTTTACCTGTTAGTTAATAAAGCAGAGGGGTATGATGTTGATGTAGTGGGCGCTGATTTTTTTCAAATGGGGCTAGGACGACCCTATGTTATTTCTTCAGCACATGGAGAAAATGTTAGAGAAACCTTGGATTTTGTGTTGTCAGAAATATCTTCTAATGAAGAGGAAGATGAGTTTGATTTAGACGATCATCCAGGGGTTAGAGTTGCGGTTATAGGACGACCCAATGTAGGAAAATCGACGCTTATTAATCGTATGATAGGTGAGGATAGAGTGGTTGCTTTTGATTTGCCTGGAACAACACGAGACAGTATTTTTGTACCTTTTGAAAGAAATGGTGAGCTTTATACCCTAATTGATACGGCTGGGGTTAGACGACGAAAAAATATTTCTGAAAAAATTGAAAAATTTAGTATCGTTAAAGCCATAGAAGCGATGGAAGATTCTAATGTCGTTATTTTGGTAATAGATGGTTCAGAAGGGGTAACAGACCAAGATTTAACTTTACTTGGTTTGGCCATTGAATCAGGTAGAGGATTGGTTATTGCTATTAATAAATGGGATAACCTTTCTCAAGAACAGCGTAAAAAAATTAAACACGAGCTGGATTATAAATTAGTTTTTATTGATTACGCTAAACAACATTTGATTTCAGCACTGCATGGCACGGGTGTGGGCGACTTATTTAAAACGGTCGATATTGTGTATGAGGCAGTGATGAAAAAAGTCTCTACATCAGATTTAAATAGAGTATTAGAGCAAGCAGTTTTAGATCATCAGCCCCCCTTAATAAGTGGCAGACGAGTTAAGTTGAGGTATGCTCATTTAGGTGGGTCAAACCCTCCTAGAGTTATTATTCATGGTAATCAAGTAGATAAGTTGCCTAGGGCTTACACGCGTTATTTAATGGGAGTTTTTCGCAAAGCTTTTCGTTGGGTTGGTACACCCGTTATGATTGATTATAAAGTGACAGAAAACCCATATAAAGATCGTAAAAATAAATTTATTAACCGTAAAGGTCAGTCTGAAAGCCAGGCGACTAATAATTTTATAAAGCGTAAGAAAAAACGCGCCCAAACTAAGCGGCGTTAATTTTTTGTTAATTTCTAATCCATTATCTAAACCCCAAATCTCTACTTAGAAAAGGGGTATATAGCAGCAGCCCTTGGCCCCCTATGCATTCACAAAAAAACCGCTTAGCCATTATAGTTAAACGGTTTTTTTGTGTTTTATGGAAGATGGATTGCGATTATTGTGGTTCAATAAGTCGTAAGTAATTATCCATAATGTATAGTTGTTGACCAGGTTGCCCTTTAAAATCAAGCATTTCTGCTTTATCTAAGATTTTATTGAAAAGCACTTCTTCTTCATGCTGTTCAGCAATAAACCATTCAATAAAGTTAAAGGTAGTGTAATCTTGCAATTCAAATGCTTTGCGGGCAATTTCATTAATCATAGCCGTAACTTTTAGCTCGTGTTGATAAGCAGCATTGATAACATCCATTAAATTACCATGTTCGCTAGGAGGTGCTTCTATAGCTTCAATAGTAATAGGTAGATTGCATTCAGCCATATAATCAAAAAATTTATCCATATGAGTTCGTTCTTCTAAAGAATGCTCACGGAAAAATTTTGCAGATCCTTCAAGACCTGCTTTTTCGCACCAAGCACTTAGTTGTAAATAAACATTTGAGGCAAAAAACTCAGCATTTACTTGGTCATTTAATAATTTTACAATTTCAGGTTTTAACATAATAAGCTCCATTTTATTTTTAAGGGTATTTTGGGAGGCCTTCTTTTAAAAAAGGTTTTCTCCTTCAAGAATATCTCAATATATATTTCGCGTTCAGTATAACAATAAATACAGAATATGCAAAGATTATTTTTAATGCAAGTCTTTGTTTTAAAAAGAGATATTGGTAATTCTAATGATATTGGTTATTGTTAGTGTTTCTTTGGCGAGAATCTTTATCAAATAATTTTTTAATGCACAAAGATTTTAAAAGAAGTTTAAATTCATGCGAGAAACAATAATTGCTCCCCATACGAAAACACATAAAATTATCATTACCAGAACAGCAGCAGCTCCCATATCTTTTGCCAGGCCAGACAGCTCATTCCACTCATCACCATGGCGGTCTACTAGCATTTCGATTGCGGTATTTAATATTTCTATTGCCAATAATAGAATGAGACAGCCCACGAGTAAAATAAATTCTACAGCACTATTTGCTAACCATATAGCTAGAGGAATTGAAATTAACATAACCCCGAGTTCTTGTCGAAAAGCCACCTCATTTTTAAAGCAAGCCTTAATACCATTCCAAGAATATCCTGCGATATTGAAAAGGCGTTTAAAACCTTTATGTTTTGGTTTCATAGAGGGAGATGGTCTCTGGTTTTAGGAAATGTTTAATAACGGAGGTTAGAATTAGGCAGTAAAAAAGTGCTTTTATTTTTATTGAAGCAGGGCAATACCGAAGACGCTAACAAGTTATAGAGGCGTTTATGTTATTTTGCCTGTAAAAAATAATTAGATTACATTTGAGGATCTATAGGTATACTAAATATGAATTCTCATTCTAATAACAACTTCAGATTTAATCCCAAATCCCTACTTAGAAAACTGGCATATAGCACTAGACCTTGTGCCCTTTAGGCATTCACAGATTCTCGCTTAACCTGCGGCTAACGCCTAGCTAACAAGCTCTAGCACTCTATATCCAGTTTCTAAGCCGAAATCTGGGTAAAGAGCTTAGTAAGCTAAGTTTTGAAAGTTTTTATTTAAAAGCTTACCTGCAATAACGGGTGGTTTAGCAACTTCAATGCCTTGTATTAAATCTGCTTTAGTTTTACCAGCGTTAGGTAGGTAAAGAGGGCATACAGAAACATTTCCACCTAGTTTTATGATTTTATTTAATAACATTGTTGGTGATACATCACGAGGTTTTAGTTTTGGAGTAACCGTCTCTTTTAATGCTAATTTACCAGCAGGACCACATAACACCATGTTTACTTTCTTTTCATGTTTTTTAATGGTTTGAAGTGATAATACCATTGCCATTAATTGTGTTTGGCTATCTGGAGAAGTTACCATAACATTAAGACCTTTTGCCATGTCTGCAGAACCAGAGCTAGCAACAGCGTGTTGAGTTGCACCCAGTGCAAGAATTAGTGAGCTGGTTAGTACAATAGATTTCATCAGTTTTTTCATAATTTAAAGTCTCTAGTGGTTGTTTTGGGGGAATCGCTTAATCACTAAGGTTAGTTATTAAGCGATTCCTGATGGCTTCAGAGGTATAAGATAAACTTATGACCTTGTAGGTTTGGTTAGCTTAAAGCAGCAGGAGCTATAAAGTCAATATTTTTATCCCAATTGTTAGTCTAAAATAGTAATATACTACTTACTTAAATCTAATAAAATGCAAAGTATCTTGCTATCCTATAAAATGAACTCTATGAAAAACCTCTTATATTTTTTATCTTACTCGTTTTTGTTGCTATTGCTCGGAATGAATAGTGCTTTGGCAGAAGAAGACCCTAAAATACGCTTGCTTACAACCCCTTCTGAGCCAACAGATCATCTTGGGCAAATTATTTTGTCGCTAGTCGCAGTCTTAGTTATTATTTTCTTTGCTGCTTGGTTGTTAAAGCGTTTTTCTGCTTTTCCAGGTGTGGCAAGTGGTCATTTAAGAGTGTTAGGGGCTTTATCAGTAGGGCAACGAGAAAAGGTGGTTTTGTTGCAGGCAGGAAATGAGCAAATTGTTGTTGGTATAACAGCTTCAAAAATCACGCTATTGCATAAACTTGAAGAAACCGTCGTTGTTGATGAAATAAAGCCTATTGTCTCGGGTGCGTTTGCCAATCGGCTACAAGAAGCCTTATCTAGAAATAAAAAAGAAGGGCAATTTAATATAAAAAACGAAGACGGGAATAATTAAGATGCAAGGGTTAAAGGTCTTTATTTTTGTTTCACTATTATTTTTACCTTTGCTGAGTTTTGCTGATATAGGTGTTCCCGCGTTTACCGTTACAACAGATAATGATGGTAACCAAGATTATACCTTGACGATGCAAATTTTAATGTTGATGACAGGGTTAACTTTGTTGCCTTCATTGCTTATTGCAACCACTGCATTTTTAAGGATTATTGTGGTGCTGGCCTTGTTAAGGCTGGCCTTAGGAACACAACAAACGCCTTCCAATAGAATATTAATTGCTTTAGCACTCTTTTTAACTTTTTTTATTATGGCTCCAGTTTTTGAAAAAATTTATCAAACGGCGGCAGTGCCTTTTCTTGATGAGGAAATTAAGTTTATAGAAGCCGTTGAAATTGGAGCTAAACCTATGCATCAGTTTATGTTGCAACAAACGCGAGAAACAGATTTAGGCATGTTTGCCGAAATGGGCGGCGTTGTTTTAGAAAGCCCTGAGACCGTGCCTTTTAGTGTGTTGATTCCTGCTTTTATGACCAGTGAATTAAAAACGGCCTTTCAAATAGGTTTTATGATTTTTATTCCCTTTCTTATTATAGATTTGGTTATAGCTACGCTCCTGATGGCAATGGGAATGATGATGCTGTCGCCAATGATTATTTCTTTGCCTTTTAAAATTATGTTATTTGTATTAATTGACGGTTGGGCGTTAATTATGGGGACCATGGCAAATAGCTTCGTGGTTGCGGGGGGTATATAAAATGACCCCTGAATTTGTTTTAACTCTTGGGCAAAAAATGCTGGAAGTCATGGTGATGTTAACTGCCCCTATGCTCATTCCAGCACTGATTGTAGGTTTATTGGTAGGTATGTTTCAAGCAGCAACTCAAATTAATGAAATGACTTTAAGTTTTATTCCTAAAGTAGCCGTTGTAGGAATCGCTTTAATTGTTTTTGGTCATTGGATGTTAACGGTGTTGCTATCATTTACTAGAGAATTATTTGAAAATATACCCGCTTTAATCGGTTAGAGACATTTTGTACTCTAGCTGTATAAAAGTTTTGGTTAGTCTAAAGGCTGTTTATCGTGATATTTAGCTATACTGAATTTCTTCAGCTTTTAGGGCTTTATTTTTATCCGTTTATTCGCATAGGTGCGATGATGGCGTTTGTTCCTCTTTATGGAAGTGCTTATATTTCTCCGCAAAGTAAAATTATGCTAGTTTTACTTATCACTTTAGTGGTTGCCCCAACATTAGCTTTACCTCCGCCTGTCAATCCATTTACCTGGCATGGTATTTTATTAATTATGCAGCAAGTGGGAATTGGCTTGGCGATGGGGTTGATTTTTGCGATTGTTTTTGAGGCTTTTGTCATAGCAGGACACCTTGTTTCTATGTCGATGGGATTGGCAATGGCAAGCATGATAGATCCCAGTACAGGGGTCAACTCTCCTGTTATAGGGCGTTATTACATGATTATAGTTACACTGATATTTTTGCTGCTTAACGGTCATGTACTCGTTTTTAAAGTTGTCGTTGATAGCTTTGAATATTTGCCCGTAGGGTTATTCTATTTTGACCAAGTTAGTTTAAAATCTATTGTATTGTTTGGCGGTAAAATGTTTGAAGCAGGGGTAATGGTTGCTTTGCCGATTGTAACCGCTTTGCTTTTAGTTAATATTGCATTAGGCGTTATTTCAAGAGCTGCTCCGGCACTTAATATCTTTGCAATAGGTTTTGGTATCACTATTTTATCAGGAATTATTATGCTAATAATAGTGACCCCTTTAATTTTACCTGTTTTACAAAATTTGATAATAGAAGCTTTAGATGTTTTGCACGATTTAAGGTTGAACGAGTAACTTGGTATGGCAGAAAATGAAGATGGTACCGAAAAATCCGAAGAACCCTCCGAGAAAAAGCTCAGGGAGGCCAGAGAGAAGGGGGACATTCCTCGTTCAAAAGAATTAACAACCTTGTTAGTCACTTTAGGTGCAGCAGTCTATTTTTGGTTTTTTGGCTATCAAATGTGGCGAAGTATTGCAGCACTTTCTACCGATGGGTTAAGCTTTGATCGAGCCCATGCATTTGATTTAATTAAGATGACTGATTTAATCCTAAGTATGGTTATTCAATCAATCGTTATGATGATTCCCTTTCTAATTTTAATGGTGGTTATCTCTATAATATCTCCAATGTTGTTAGGAGGATGGAATTTTAGCACTCAAGCCATGTCGCCACAAATGAATAAATTAAATCCTGTCGCGGGTTTAAAAAGAATGGTTTCAGTGTTTGCTTTAATGGAGCTTCTTAAGGCTTTGGCAAAGTTTGTTTTAGTTGGTGGAGTCGCAATATTATTTTTATGGTTGTTTTTCCATGAACTTTTACAATTAGGTTTAGAAGATCATAATGTAGCAATGGAACATGCTGCTGTTTTAATTGCTAAAGCCTTCGTTTTTATAAGTTTAGCCTTGATTGTAGTGGCTTTAATTGATGTTCCTTATCAAATGGTTCACCATATCAACCAATTGAAAATGACTCATCAGGATGTTAAAGAGGAATATAAGCAACAAGAAGGAAATCCCGAGGTAAAAGGGCGTATTCGTATGCTACAAAGAGAAATGTCTCAAAAGCGTATGATGCAAGCGGTACCAGATGCAGATGTGGTCATTACCAACCCAACACACTTTGCCATAGCACTAAAATATAGACCAGAAGATATGGCAGAGCCTATGGTATTAGCACTTGGTTCAGATTTTATGGCAGCACAAATTAGAACGGTTGCACAAGAACATAACATTCCTCTGGTAGAAGCTCCCCCCTTAGCTAGATCTTTATACTATAATGCAGAAGTGGATCAGCCCATTCCTTATGATTTGTTTAAAGCAGTTGCTTCTGTGTTGGCTTATGTTTATCAAATTAAAAGTGGAAAGCAAGCCTCCCCAGTAGACTTTGATGATTTACCCATTCCAAAAGAGATGAAAGTGGATACAAACAATAATGATTAATCTAACGATGATATTTAAATTATGTAGTATGGCTTTATTTACAGCATTCCAAAAGAATCATGCTTGGTCTTTTTCAGAGAAAGAAGAATAAATGGATGTAAAACAATGGTCAAAAAAGGTTAAAGAATTTTTTAAGCATGGATTTGGTATACCTGTCGCTGTTTTAGCCTTGTTGGCAATGGTGGTTGTTCCTCTTCCCCCTTTCTTGCTAGATGTTTTCTTTACCTTTAATATAGCCCTTTCTCTTGTTGTTTTAATGGTTGCAGTCTATGCAAAACGCCCCTTAGATTTTGCTATTTTTCCGACGGTAATTCTGCTAACAACTCTTTTTAGGCTAGCTCTAAATATAGCCTCTACTCGTGTTATTTTATTAGAGGGACATCATGGTCCAGAGGCTGCGGGTCAAGTTATTGCCGCTTTTGGTAAGTTTGTCATAGGAGGTAATCTTGCAGTAGGTTTGGTTATTTTTTCTATTTTGGTGATTATTAACTTCGTGGTTATTACCAAGGGTGCTGGGCGAGTTGCAGAAGTGAGTGCTCGTTTTACACTTGATTCTATGCCAGGTAAGCAAATGGCAATTGATGCCGACCTAAATGCAGGGTTAATTAGTCAAGAAGAAGCTCAAGAAAGGCGTGCCGAGATTACCACAGAAGCCGATTTTTATGGCTCTATGGACGGGGCAAGTAAGTTTGTTAGGGGAGATGCCATTGCAGGAATTATCATCTTATTTATTAACCTGCTTGGAGGCATATCAATAGGCATGATACAACATGACTTGGGGTTTGGAGCAGCCGTTGATGTTTATACCCTCTTAACTTTAGGAGATGGCTTGGTCGCGCAAATCCCTGCTTTAATTTTATCAACTGCCACCGCTATTATTGTGACTCGAGTAACGGTTGATAGAAAAGACATGAGCACTCAGATACAAGAACAAATGTTTTCCACACCTAAAGCTCTGGCTATGACATCGGGTATTGTTGCTGTTTTTGGTGTTATTCCGGGAATGCCTAATGTAGCTTTTTTAACCTTTGCAGCGATTACTGGAGCGGGAGCCTATTGGATTCATAAAAAACAACTTGAAAAACCAAAAGATGACGCCGCACTAGCTGAAAAAATAGAAGAAAATGATGTTAAAGTGCCAGATCTAAGTTGGGATGATGTTCAAACTGTAGATATATTAGGTTTAGAAGTGGGTTATAGATTAATTCCTATGGTAGATCAAACGCAAAATGGTCAACTTTTGGAGCGAGTAAAAGGCGTTAGAAGAAAAGTTTCACAAGAACTAGGTTTTTTAGTCCCTCCAGTGCATATTCGTGATAATTTGGATTTGAAGCCAAATCAATATAAAATAATGCTAATGGGTGTTGTATCTGGTGAGGGAGAGGTATTTCCAGATAAAGATTTAGCCATTAATCCTGGGCAGGTATTTGGAGATATTCCTGGTATTGTAACTAAAGACCCTACTTTTGGGTTAGATGCAGTATGGGTTGAAAGCTCAGATAGAGATCAAGCTCAAGCACTTGGCTACACTGTGGTTGATGCGAGTACAGTTATAGCAACCCATATTAGTCAAATAATTCAGGATTATTCCTTTGAGTTGCTTGGGCATGATGAAACAGAAAAGCTACTCGATAAATTAAAAGAAACCTCACCAAAATTGGTTGAGGAGTTAATTCCAGGTCGTCTCGTGCTGGCAACGGTTGTTAAGATTTTGCAAAACTTATTACAAGAAAAGGTTTCTATTAGAGACTTAAGAAGCATTTTAGAATCATTGACCGAGCAGTCAGCTGGTAACCAAAATACCAGTGAGCTAACCATGACTGTTAGAGCAGCATTAGGGAGATCTATAGTGCAAGATATAGTCGGGTCAGAGGGAGAATTGAAGGTGGTTACACTTGAGCCAAGTTTGGAACAATTGTTGCTACAAGCTACTCAGGGAGCCCCAGATGGTCAGCTGGCAATTGAACCCAGTTTGGCAGAAAGATTACATAGAACTTTAAAAGAGGAATCTCAGAAGCTAGAAATGGATGGTCAACCCGCTGTTTTGTTGGTTGCTCCACAAATTAGAGCTCAGCTTGCCCGTTTGTTTAGATATAGCTTATCAACTTTGCATGTTTTAGCTTATTCTGAAATACCCGAGAATAGGCAAATAAGTGTTGTTGCAAATGTTGGGCAAGGGTAAGGAAGAGTAATTAAATGAAATTAAAGCGCTATCTTGCCCCAAATATGAGACAAGCAATGGCTCTAGTTCGAGAAGAGCTTGGAGATGATGCCGTTATTATGTCAACACGCAGCATCAGCACAGGCGTTGAATTGGTCGCAGCAATAGACCCTGATTCAAAACCAAAAAATCTTCAGCCAAAGATTGCAAGAAGTAGCTTTATTTCCCCAGAAACACAAATGAGTGGGCTTCAAGAAGAATCTAGCTCAAATGAAATTTTAAAGATGTCTGAAGAGCTTAAAGCCGTACGCTCGTTATTAGAGAATCAACTGTCAGGGTTAGCTTGGGGGCAGTCAGAGCATTCAGACCCCAATAAAATAGCCTTAATTAAACGCTTGGTTCAGTTAGGGGTTGGCTGGAATACTGCACAAAAACTTGTTTCAAAGGTAAGCCCAAATAGTGAAATGGCTTGGTCAGAAATATTATTTAATATTGAAAAAAACATTCCTTATGAAGAAAAAGATATAGTTGACCAAGGAGGGATTATTGCTTTGGTTGGTCCAACGGGTGTTGGAAAAACTACCACCATTGCAAAAATGGCAAGTCGTTTTGTTATCCGAAATTCCTCAAGTCAGTTGGCTTTAATTACTACAGATTGTTATAAAATTGGATCCCAAGCACAATTAAAGACCTTTGCTGATTTATTAGGCGTTCCAGTACATGTAGCAAAAACAGAAGGAGAGCTATATACTTTGTTAAGCTCTCTAGCTCATAAAAGACTAATATTAATTGATACTGCAGGTATGACCCAAAAAAACTTACAACTTTCCCAGCAAATTACAAAAAACAATTCAGGATTAAACACAGTTAGGAATTATTTAGTGATGTCAGCAGCAACGCAATTAAATGTTATGGAAGATATTGTGCAATCTTTCAGTAAAGTTGGTTTAAGGGGATGTATTTTAACAAAAGTAGATGAGGCACTTCATTTAGGTAATATCATCACGATTTTGATAGAAAATAAATTTTGTTTATCTTATTTGTCAGAGGGTCAGCGCGTGCCAGAAGATTTAAGCTCTATTAAAGTTCGTGATTTAATTGATAAAGCCATCTTGCTAGGCTCGCAGAATTTGCAAAAAGAGTCAAGCGACATTACATTTAGAATGGGAATGGGTAAGGAGGTATCAGATGCTCAATGATCAAGCCTCTGGGTTGAGGGCTATACAAAATAATATACCTAAAATTAAGCCCATTGGTAAAAACAAGCCAGTTAGAGTGTTAGCTGTCACCAGTGGAAAAGGAGGCGTTGGTAAAACGAATGCCTCTGTTAATTTGGGCATTGCTTTAGCTAAACAAGGAAATCGTGTTTTGCTGATGGATGCCGATATGGGGCTAGGAAATATTGATATTATGCTTGGCTTACAAACTGAGTACAATTTATCTCATGTATTAGATGGCAAAAAAACACTTAATGAGGTTATGGTAGATGCTCCAGGAGGTATTAAAATTATCCCTTCAGCATCAGGTGTTAGTCGAATGGCACAACTATCCCCTATGGAAAATGCAGGAATTATTAATGCATTTTCAGAACTAGATGGTATTTTAGATGTTCTCATTATTGATACCGCAGCAGGTATTGCAGACAGTGTTATTAGTTTTTGTCGTGCAGCACAAGAGGTTATTGTCGTGGTGACAGATGAGCCAGCATCTATGACGGATGCTTATGCTTTAATTAAAGTTCTTAGTCGAGAACATAGTTTGACACGCTTTCAGTTATTAGCAAATATGACTCGTTCTACAGAACAAGGAAAAGAGCTATATAAAAAATTCTCTAAGGTGTGTGATCAGTTTCTTGATGTCACTGTTGATTACCTTGGGACCGTTCCTTTTGACCATGATTTGCGTGAAGCAGTTCAAAAACAAACGCCAGTAACGGTCTTAAAACCTAATAGTTTGTCAGGTAAATCATTTAAAGAAATGGCTAAAAAAATTGAAACTTGGTCTATTCCTACAGGTATAACGGGTTATCTACAGTTTTTTATTGAACGTTTGGTTAACAGTCCCTTGAATCAGTCTGAAGGAAATAAAGATGAAAGTTAATTTTTGTCCATTATTGAAACGGCTCATATTTTGTTTAAACCTTGAGTTTAAAGAAGTAAGTTTATGACAGGTACTCAAGCTTATGCGAATATTCATAAAGAAACATCAAATGATGTTATGGATATTGAAAGCTATTTACCTTTAGTTAAGCGTATTGCTTACCATCTTAAAGGACGGTTGCCAGATAGTGTTATGGTTGATGATTTAATTCAATCAGGTGTAATCGGATTAATTGAAGCAAAGCAAAGATTTAATGCCAGTCAAGGAGCAAGTTTTGAAACTTATGCTGGTATTCGCATACGAGGCTCGATGTTGGACGAAATTCGTAAAGGTGACTGGACTCCTCGTTCAGTTCATCGAAAATCACGAGCCGTTTCATCAGCTATTAGTGTTGTTGAAGGGAGATTAGGTAGGGAAGCTCGTGATATTGAAATAGCAGAAGAAATGGAAGTTAGCATTGAAGAATATCACCATATTCTTCAAGATACCAACTCAGCTTACTTACTCTCCATTGATCAACCAGATCATGATGAGCCATCAGAAAATAAAGTGGTAAGTACGATGAAATCGCCTGTTGCGGAAATTTCGGATGAAAGTTTTCAAGAGGCACTGGCACTGCAAATTAAAGAACTGCCCGAAAAAGAAAAATTGGTCATGTCTCTCTATTATGATGACGAGTTGAACCTGAAAGAAATAGGTAAAGTGTTAGAGGTGAGTGAATCTCGGGTAAGTCAAATTCACAGCCAAGCAATTAAGCGTTTAAAATCGCGTTTAACAGATTGGATTAATTAGGTTATTTAACATGAGCTTAACGAGAGAGTTTTATTGTCCACCCAAATCTAACTAAATTTTTTTAAAAATTAGAGGTGTTTATGAATAAGATTGCAATTGAAATGGTAGAGGATTTGTTATTAGCACTTAAGTCAGATGATGATATTTCATCTAAAAAATTATTAGCTGAAATTACTCACTTGAATGAATCAAGAGTTGTTCAGCAAGTTGAAGAAATAGCTCAGAATTTACATGCAACTATGGCAGGGTTTGGTGAAGATGCAGAGATTTTACTTCAAGCAAAGCATGATATTCCAGATGTGTCAGAAAGGCTTGAATATGTTATTAAAACAACAGAGGATGCGAGTAATAAAACACTGTTAGCGGCAGAAAATGCCATGGTTTTCTTAGGTAATATGCAAGCTAAACTTGGAAATGACACTATAGTTTCTCAAGAATTAGATGAAATTAAATCTCAATTAACGGAAATAATGATGTCACAGTCATTTCAAGACTTAACTGGGCAAGTATTAAAACGAGTGATGTTTTTAGTGGGTAGTTTAGAAGCCTCATTAGTAGACTTAATTGAAAAGTCAGGAGTTAATTATGCCAATATCCCTAATAGAGAAGTTTCGGATGCAGATAAAAAAGCAGCAGAAATGAGAGGGATAGGGCCTAATGTTACAAAAAAATCACAAGAAAACACCGCTACACCTCAAGCAGATGTCGATGATTTATTAGGAGATCTCGGTATTTAAAACATTAAAACCCAAATCCCCATATAGGGATTTGAGTAAAAACCATGAAAACTAGAGCTTTGTTGTGGCACAGCTATTGCTTTAGCTTTGGTGTTGAATTGTTTTAGTTATTAAGTAGTTTTTATAAGTTAACACTTATTGAAAGGGAGTATTGTTGTGGATGAAGAGATTTTAGCAGATTTTTTAGTTGAAGCAACGGAGCTGGTTGAAGGCTTAGGTGAGCAATTAAGAGATTTAGAAGACTCCCCAACAGACAAAGATTTATTAAATGCTGTTTTTCGTGGCTTTCATACCATTAAAGGAGGAGCAGGGTTTTTAGGGTTAACCCCCTTAATTGAAGTGTGTCATAGAGCAGAAAATGTTTTTGATAAAATTAGAGTTGGTGCAGTCTCCTATGATGCGGTGGCTGCGGACATTATGATTCGGGCATTTGATGTTATTAGTGATTTTATTACGGAATTAAATGAGGGGGCGAGAGAACTAGAAGATGCTGATAACGGTCTTCTTTTAGAGTTAGACGGGATCACCTCTGGAGAGGTTAAAAAGCCTACTTCTACCTCAAAAGAGCCATTAAATGCAAAATTATCTTTAGGAGATGAAGTTGATCCTGATGGTGATATGACAGATGAAGAGTTTGAAGCTCTCTTAAGCCAAAGGGATTCATTAGAGTCGCCAGAACTTGCTGTTTCAGGTATAGCTCTGGCAGCTGATGCTGATCCTGATGGCGATATGACAGATGAAGAGTTTGAAGCTCTCTTAAGCCAAAGAGATGAACTAGAAGAAGCTGTAGTTGTTAAGCTTCCAGGCCCTAAGCCCATTATTTCCCCGTCTAAACCAGCAAAAGAAACTGGAAAGCCTGCACCCAAAAGTGCGGTAGAATCAACTGTTCGTGTTGATACCCGTCGTTTAGATGAAATTATGAACCTAGTGGGTGAGTTGGTTTTGGTTAGGAATCGTTTGCTCACTTTAAGCTTTAGCTCCTCTGATGATGAAGCTTTGTCTAATACTGTATCTAATCTAGATCATGTTACCACCGATTTACAAGCCTCAGTAATGAAAACCCGAATGCAACCAGTTAAAAAAGTATTTGGTCGTTTTCCTCGTGTTGTTCGTGATTTAGCACGCAAGCTTGGCAAAGAAATAGATTTGGAGCTAGAAGGTGAAGAAACTGACTTAGATAAGAATTTGGTTGAAGCTTTAGCCGACCCTCTCGTGCATTTGGTTCGTAATTCTGTAGATCATGGTGTTGAAATGCCAGATGCTCGTGAAGCCGCAGGAAAATCAAGAAAAGGTACGGTTATATTAGCCGCAAAACAGGAAGGAGATCATGTTCTACTCTCTATTACAGATGATGGAAAGGGAATGGATCCTGATATGTTGCGTAGAAAAGCGGTTGAAAAGGGCATGATGGATGAAGTTTCAGCCTTTCAACTAGATGATAAATCTGCTTTTCAGCTGATTATGTCTGCGGGCTTCTCCACAGCGGAAGTTATTAGTGATGTTTCTGGTCGTGGTGTAGGCATGGATGTGGTTAATAATATGATCACTAAGTTAAATGGAAGTGTAGAAATTGAATCTGTTGTAGGAGAGGGAACTAAGATTAGCATTAAAGTTCCTTTAACTCTTGCTATTTTACCCACCTTAATGATTTCATTCGAAAAAGACAGCTATGCGATACCTTTAACGAGTGTACAAGAAATTTTTGACTATAACCCTAAAAAAATCAACCATATTGATGGGCAAAAAATGGTTCGCCTGAGAGAGCAAAGTATTCCTCTATACTTTTTATCAGAGTGGCTCGCACCCAATCTCATAAAAGAGGATTATAAGGGAGACAAGGTAGTTATTGTTTCAATTGGAAATCAACGGGTGGGCATGGTTGTTGATCAGATAAACGGTCAAGAAGAAGTTGTTATTAAGCCTTTAGGAGCATTGATGAAAAGCGTGAGTGGTTATGCTGGAGCAACAATTACAGGGAATGGAAGTATTGCCTTGATTTTAGATTTATCTGGTGTTATTGAACAGTTTTAGATAAGGACATAGCAAGGGAATATTTATGAATAATCAAGATTTATCACCAGATTCAGCACTTATTGCGATTGAAGAGCAAGAAAAATATGCTGGCCCCAGTATTAGATGTGTTTTGTTTCAATTAGACGACGAAATTTATGGCATTAATGTTAAAAAAATAAGGGAAGTTTTGCGCGTTGGAGATATTCGTGTTGTAGAAGGATCCGCTTATAATGTTTTAGGGGTCATTAATGTTAGGGGGATAATTGTAACCGTTGTCGATACTCGGGTATCTTATGGAATGTCTTCAAAACCTATTGATGACTTTTCGCGTATTATTATAGTTGAACTAGGGGAAGACTGTACCATAGGTATGATGGTTGACAGCGTTCAAGAAGTAAAGGATATTCCTGAAAAACAGTTTGAACCTTTGTCAACAACTAAAGAAAATGCTTCTCGTCATATCCAAGCTATAGCTCATTTTCATGACAATGTTATTATTTTGATAGATGTTGATAATATGTTTGAAAGCTATTAATTAGCAGTGATCTTATAAAAACTTTTGGCAAAACAGGCAAGTTCTTATCAAAAATTTAAAAAATAAAATTTTTTTGAGTTTTTTTATGTATGGGTTAATGCTCACGAGCTTTCAATCCCAAGCAGAATCTTCTTTATCTTTTTTAAATTCAAATTTTATTAATTCTCCATATTCAAGTCTTCTTCTTCAAACTGAGGTAGGAGAGGTTTTAGCACAAAAAAATGCTGAAACTTTTTTAATTCCTGCTTCAACAACTAAATTAATCACCGCTTTTCTTGCTCTTAACCATTGGGGAGAAAATTATCGTTTCAAAACTAAATTTTATTTAGAAGGAAATTTAGACCATCCCACCTTAGTTATTAAAGGTTATGGAGATCCTTTTTTGCTCTCTGAAGAAATTAAACTTATGTCAAAGAGACTGGTTTTATCTTTAAAAGAAAAAAATATAAAAAAAATATCTAGTATTCAGCTAGACACTCACTATTACTCAAGCGATTTAAGGCTTCCTGGAACAGGCAGAAGTAATAATCCTTACGATGCGATACCTTCCGCTTTAACCGCAAATTTTAATACAGTTTTTATTCAAGAAAAAGAAGGAAAAATCCAATCTGCTGAACAACAAACCCCTTTAACACCCACGGCACATTCGCTTGGTTTAGGGTTGAAAAATCAATCATTAAGAGTCAATACAGGTTCTAATATTCGTACAGGGGAGAGAAATTTTGCAGAGCTATTAAGAGCTTTTTTACAAAAAGAGGGTTTGAAAGTGGGTGAAAAAGTGATCTGGAGTCCTGTTCAGCATGAGACCCCTTTACTTTATACTCATTACAACTCTAAAACTCTAGCCGAAGTTATTCGCCCAATGATGAAATATTCTACCAATTTTATTGCCAACCAACTGGCTTTAAACTTAACGGCGGAGGCAAAGGGTCTGCCAGCGTCATCTAAAAAATTAGCTTTATTTTATCAGCAGCAACTTTATAGCCTTTTAGGTTGGCAAGGAGCTATTTTAGAAGAGGGAGCAGGGCTATCAAGAGACAACAAATTAACCGCTAAGCAGCTTGCAAGATTGTTAGAACATTTTAAACCTTGGAAACACCTATTGCCAGAGATAGAAAAAAATATATTTGCCAAATCAGGCACGCTAATAGGCGTAAGTACCTTAGCAGGATATATTAAAAATAAAGAAAAGTATTATCCTTTTGTCATTATGATAAATAAAAAAACACCTCATCATTATCGTAATAAACTAGCCAATCAGTTAAAAGAGTTTATACAAAGTGCAATAGTAAAAAAGCATTAGAGCCTGTTCGAGCCTGCCCCGTATTATGTGTAAACCCCCTTTTTTTCTAAACGAAGTCTTTCAAGCATTCTTCATGGAGAATCATAAAC
>CAYLXI010000018.1:0-18407 GCA_964387695.1 uncultured Piscirickettsiaceae bacterium | reverse complement strand
TGCTTTTCTAACTTCATGAAATTACCAGGTCTGGTAATTTCATGAAGTTAATGATTTAAAGAGAAAAGGCTATTATTTATCTTGAAATTGCTTAACACCACTAAGAATTTCTTGGCGTGCATCTTCAACATCACCCCAGCCTTCGATTTTAACCCATTTTCCAGGCTCAATATCCTTGTAGTGACTAAAAAACAGCTCCACTTGTTCTTTAAGCAAGGGAATATCTTCAACTTTTTGTACATTTTTGTAAATAGGCGTAAGTTTATCAATAGGTACGGCGATTACCTTAGCATCTTCACCGCCGTCATCGGTCATTTTAAAAATACCAATAGGGCGACAACGGATAACTGAACCAATGACAAGAGGGTGAGGAGTGACGACTAACACATCAACGGGATCACCATCGTCTGATAAAGTGTCGTTAATATAGCCATAGTTAGCAGGATATGACATGGTTGCACCTTGTAGACGGTCTACCCATACAAGATCGGTTTCTTTATCAATTTCGTATTTTATGGGGGGTGCAAAGGCAGGTATTTCAATAATGACATTGACATCGTTAGGGATGTTTTTTCCAGCAGGAACGGCAGAGTAGCCCATAGTTTTTTCCTTAATGTTAATTGCGATAACAAAACACCCGCATTGGCGGGTGTTTTTACAGTGAACCATTTTACCTAAAGAGCTTTCGGTTTAATTACTTTTATGGTAAGCCACTACTTTTTCTACTTCATTTTTAGACCCTAATACCACTGGGACACGGTCATGAATGTCTGTTGGGGTAACATTCATAATATCCATGCGGCCTGTTGAAGATGCTCCACCAGCCTGCTCAACAATCATAGACATAGGGTTTCCTTCATACATTAAACGAAGTTTACCAGCCTTTGATGGATCACGACTGTCGTAAGGATACATGAAAATTCCGCCACGGATAAGGATTCTGTGAACTTCTGCCACCATTGAAGCTACCCAACGCATGTTATATCTCTTGCCTAGTGGGCCTTCTTCACCTTTTAAGCAATCATCAATATATTGCTTCATTTCAGGTTCCCAGAAGCGTTGGTTTGACATGTTAATTGCAAATTCAGCGGTATCTTCTGGAATTTGTAAATTATCTTGGGTTAGAACGAACTCACCAATATTACTATCTAAGGTAAACAGATTAACGCCATTCCCCGTTGTCATCACTAGAAGGGTGGAAGGGCCGTAAAGTACATAACCTGCTGCCACTTGCTTGCGACCTTCTTGTAAAAACACTTCTTGATTATCAGCAGAACGATCATCCTGGGCTTCTAAAATAGAAAAAATGGTTCCAACAGATAAATTAACATCAATGTTAGAAGAGCCATCTAGAGGGTCAAAGGTAACGAGGTATTTTCCTTTTGCGTTGGCGGCAATAGTGTAGTCTTCTTCTTCAGAACCTACACCACGAACATATAGATTGGTGACTAGGACTTCTTTTAAAAGGTCATTAGAGATAACATCTAACATCTTTTGGGTTTCGCCTTGAATGTTTTCATCTTCAGTCGCACCTAAAATCCCCGCAAGTTCGCCTTGAGATAACTTATATGCAATATCTTTACAGGCAACCATTATGTCTCTGATAACAATTTCTAATTCAGGTTTTACCTTGTCTTTAGATAGTACTTGATCTAGTCTAGCCATTTAATTTACTCCCGGTATAGGTTATTTAATAAACGCTAAATATTTTAACCCAAGCTAGTTTTAAAATCAATTTAACATGCTACCCCAAATCCCTGCTTATAAAAGTGGCAAGTAGTGTCATTCCTTGCCCTCTGAAACAGGACATTACTACTTTGGCTAACAATTATTAATTAATTATTGTGTTTTAAGAAGAACTTGTTACAATACGCGAGATTTAAAAAATGCTCGCTAAAAATTAGTGCAGTTAGTTGCCTGCTGGTATCATTCAAATTTTTATATCGTATATTTATACGACCGTAGCTCAGTTGGTTAGAGCACCACCTTGACATGGTGGGGGTCGGTGGTTCGAATCCACTCGGTCGTACCAAATTCCCCTTTATTAACAATGCACTGTAATTCTTTTAGTTACTAAGTGTTTCCTTAAGGAAGAACTTAACAACCGCTAATTATTTTTTACTGAGACCTTTGCATGAGAGGGTCTATGGATGAAAATAGTTAAAGTTAATTCTAATTTCGTTAAAAAAACTTAAAAATCTCTAAGCGTTTAGGCACTACTAATCTTAACCAAAATGCCCTAATTAATCAAAATCTATAATTTTATTATAACTGAATGATATTAAACCTTTACATTTTTAATTTGTGTGTTAGCTCAAAGTGGTAATTTTTTCTTTTTCTAAGGAGGGGGTTAAATAGGATAATTACAAGGTGTCATAAAGAAATAGACTGCTTGGGACGCTTTTAACCTGTAATTGCTGTTTAGAAACTGTATATAGACTGCTATCTCTTGTTCATTTTAGGCATTTGCAAAAAAAATTAGTTTCACCCATTAGGTGAAATGGGTGTTTTTGTTAATGCATAGTGGCAAAGGATACTATTCTAAATAGAGATTGTGGATGTGAAGAAAACAGAATGTTTCTGCTTTAGGTTGACATCTCTTTTATCCCGGAATGCCATCGGGTCTGGGTTGAGTTAGCCATTTTCTGTATAAAATTAAAAACCCGATAAATGGTGCTGTCCATAGCAGTGCAGATAGTCCGACAATAATAAGATTATATTCAGGCCAAATTAAATGCCCCGCAGAGCGTAGAATTGTTCCTGTAATTATAAGTACAGCTCCTGCTCCTATCCATAGTTTAGGTATTAGATCTCTTCCAGTATGAAAATGCACCACAATAACTAATACCATATAATATGCCATGCCTAAAGCTCCCATGGTAAGAAAATGTCTAAAATGATTGAGTGCGTAGCTGTCTGGTCGTAAATAGTCCCAGCCCATCATGGCGTAACCGATAGACATAAGGATTAAGAGTGTAAATAATGGCCAAATAAAAGGGCGCAAAAATACGGGGTCTTCGTCGATAAAAAAATCATTTAGAGTGTTTAAAATGGCTGCCATAACAGCAAAAGCTAGCCAGCTTAGGCTAGAGTTTTGTGGAAAAAAATATTCTACTAGGGTGTAAACCAAAATAGTGAAAATAGCCATATTGTAACGAGGGGGTCTAGCAAGGTAGGTTGCATCAATTTTTTGTTGGTCTAGCCAGCGATTAACAACTTCAGTATTGATACGACGCACGACCAGTAATATTAATATCATAAATACACCTATACTGGCTTTTAAAATAGCTGTTGGGTCAGAGCTAATCCAGCCAGTTTGGGCAATAAAAAACCAAATTTGCATACTGCTAAGAGCTAAGAATAATACCGCTAAACTAAGTTGACGACGCAGTGGGTCATTTAGTATGGGTTTAGCAATTAATATAATGACCCATATTAATAAAGGTATATTGGTTAAGGCAACAAAATAAACCCCTAGCCAGTCCATTAACCAAAAGCTAACCCTTCCAATTATCCACAGTGCAACTATTCCTAGTAAAGTTTGCCCAACAATGGGAACTTCTCCTTCATACATTTCTGGTATGGCAGTAAGAATAAAGCCAATCATCATTGCGGTGGTTACACCAAATAACATTTCATACATGTGCCATTGAAAAGGATTGTTGAGGAATGTTAGAGGAATTATCCCTAGCCAAAATCCGCTCCAAAGTAAAATTGATAGCACTAGATAAGCAGGAGCTAATAAGAAAAAGGGTCTAAATCCATAAGATAATAATACGGGAAAATTTCCTTTGGGGTAGGCAGATATAGAGAGTTCTTCTGTAGAGTTTTTGGAGTCAATTTGCAGTTTTGATGTTTTAGGCATTAGATAATCTCTCTTTGAGAAGAGGATTTATTAGGGGGTAAAGATTGTCGTGTGGCAAAGTTTAACTCAAAGGTTGTAATGATTTGTGGGTCTTGCAGTAGTTTGTGGGTGGTTTTGAAAATAAAGTCATGGTCTCTTTGTGCGGGGGGAGTCTCTAGGTTAATGCGTTTTACTATCCTTCCTGGATCACTGTCAAGCACTAATATTTCATCGCTTAGTTGAATGGCTTCTGCTAGATCATGAGTAATAAAGAAAACCGATAGCTGTCTTTCTGTCACCCATTCCATTAACAAATGTTGAAGTTCTTTTTTTAAGCCTATATCTAAAGCAGAAAAAGGTTCGTCTAAAAACAGCAGTTGTGGCTCTATGACTAATGCTCTAGCAAAAGCAACTCGTTGGCGCATGCCTCCGCTTAAATCTTTGGGGAATTTTTTTAAATCTAAGGTTTCTAGTCCAAGACGAAATGCCATGTCTTTAGCCAGTTGGTGGCGTTTCTTTTTAGCCATACCCCTCGCCTTTAGCCCAAAAGAAATATTATCTAAAGTGGTAAGCCAAGGCAATAACCGAGCATCTTGAAAAGCAAAGGCTTGAGTCTTAAATTGATTAATGAGTTTTCCATCTGTTATGTCGAGTAAACTGCCACATAAGTGTAATAGAGTAGTTTTACCACCACCACTAGGCCCTACAATAGAGATAACTTTTCCCTGTTTTAGGGTGAAGTTGATTTTGTGTAATATTTCAGTAGGGCCATAGCTATGACTTAAGTTATTAGCTTGCAAATATGGCGTATTAGATGTTAATTGTTGCGCCACTGTTCCACCTCGCGTTTAATTGGCTCTAGGATTAAGTATTCAATAAATAATAATATCATGACCATGATAAGGACTAATGCCATGGCAGCGGCAGAGTCAAAATGCGCACGAGATACAGCAAGCGAAGCACCAATGCCATCGGGTGTGGTGAGCAGTTCAGCCATTATTACAACTTTCCAGCTCATGCCCAGAGCTGAAATCCACGCAGGGAATACATAAGAAAACATATGTGGAAAGTAAACATCGGTGAGCTTCATTAACACGGGGGTATGAAAACTCTTGCTCATGTCATTTAAGTCTCCCTCTAGAGTTCTAGCGCCTTGTAATGCACCAAGAAATACAATGGGAAATGATGCGATAACCACCGTAAAAATAACACTTTCATCGGTCATGCCAAACCAGATCATGGCCAGAACAATCCAGGCAATAGGAGGTACTCCCATCATGACTGTAATAATAGGACGACTCATCATGGCTGCGGTTGCAAAAGTTCCAGCTAGCATACCTAATGCACTTGCAAAGATAACAGAGATAAAAAAGCCCGATAAAGCTCGTTGTACAGTAGTATTTATTTCTTGCCATAGAATCTCTGTATGTAGCATTTGCCAAAGAGAAAGAAAGGTTTCTTGGGGAGAGGGAAGGGTTAAGCTGCCGCTAATCTGATTGCCTAAATCCCATAGAGCTAAAAATAGAAATAAACTGGCAATAGCTCCCCATCCGCTCCAAAGGTATTGTGGAAAGACTTTTATAATATTAATTATTGCATGCATGAGGTTCTGTTAAGGAAATATTTCCTTAAGCTTTTCCTTAAATGGTATCTTAAATAATTTAAGAGTTCTGAAGTTATTGAACCGTGTCTGTAAATAAAAGCCTGTCCCAGACTTGTGTAGAGCTAATATTTTAAATTATTTTTTAAATATTGGTTTGTTTTCTCTTTAAATATTTACTGTTGAGGCATTTTCACTCGATAATTAACCGATTAAAATGGCTATAATTTCACATTTTTATGCAAAGGTCTCAGTATAAACTAATTTAGTTATTAAGCGATTTCTTAAGGAATCACTTAATACACATTATATTCGGTTTCTAAGGTAGGGCTTAAGAAGTAAGGGTATTAGTGTTGTTTATTTGTTCTTATAAAAATTAATGATAGTGGTTATTATTGCGATTTGGTTTAGTGTATTGTAGTATAAAGAGTATGAATTGGGGTTAATATCTGCTTAAAAATTCCATACAGTGGCATCTTTTTTCTGTAAATGAAGGGAATAAAATGAAGTACATAAAAAATCTTGGGTTAATCTTATTAATGGCCGCTATTAGTTGGCAGGTTATGGCATTTGATAAAGTAGAGAAGCTGGTGTTATCGGGTCCTTTTGCAGGTGTTTCTAATCCATTAATTCATATGGTAGAAACGGGTGCTTTAAATGATGTTGCTTATAATGTCGAGTTTAGACCTTGGAATGGCCCAGACCAATTAAGATTAATGGCGATGGGTAAGGGTGATTTTAAAGCAGATTTTATTGCTATGCCCTCTAATGTAGCGGCTAATTTGTATAATCGTGGTGTTGAGTTACAGTTGATGAATATTTCAATTTGGGGTATTTTGTGGATGGTCTCTCGTGATGATAATATGAAAACACTTGCAGACTTTAAAGGCAAAGAAATTGCGATGCCTTTTCGTGCAGATATGCCCGATATTTTATTTGAACAAATTGCTTTAGCAGAAGGGTTAGATCCTAAAAAAGATTTTAATTTGCGTTATACCCCAAATCCTTTGGAGGCAATGCAGTTGTTGATTTTACGACGAGTAGACCATGCTCTACTTGCTGAACCAGCTATTTCGATGGCATTGCGTAAAACCCAATCTTTTCCTGTTAGTGTGATAGCCCCTGATTTGTTTCGTAGTGTTGATATTCAAAAAGAATGGGGGCGGGTTTTAAATCGTGAAGCTAGAATTCCTCAAGCAGGTATGACAGCAATGAAAAGTGTTTTAGATAATCCTGTTGTATTACAGCGTTTTCAAGAAGAGTATGCTAAATCGGCTAAGTGGGTTTTAGAAAACCCTAAAGAAACAGGTGAAATGGTGGCTAAGCATATTGAAATGTTGACGCCAGAAGCTGTTGCAGATTCTTTGAAGTGGACTTTAATAGATGTTAAAAGTGCTCAAGAATCTCGTGAAGAGCTGGAGTTTTTTTATAAAAAGCTACTTTCTTATACGCCTGCTTTGGTGGGGGGTAAATTACCTGATGATAATTTCTATTTTTCCTACTAACTCCAGTTTTTAAACAGGGATTGAGCATTAATTTAGGTATAGGCAGGAACAACCATTGGCCAGCCATTTGGGTGTTGAATTATGCTGATGGGGTAGTTGTAAACTTCACTTATTTTTTGCTCAGTTAGCACTTCTTTAACCGTTCCTTGGTTAATTATTTTGCCTTTTTTCATAAGTACCAGCTCGTCAGAGTATTGTGAGGCTAGATTTAAATCATGGAGTACCATAATGGCAGCAACATTGTGTTTTTTTACCACTTCTAGTACCACATCAAATACTTGATGTTGATGAGATAAATCTAAGCTAGCAGTACATTCATCTAAAAACAAATAGCGCGGTGAGTTGTCTTTATTTAAAGTTATTTGAGAAATGACCCTTGCTAGCTGTACTCGCTGTTGTTCTCCTCCTGAGAGAGTAAGGTAGTTGCGGTCGTGTAGGTCGGTGACATCAAATAGTGCTAGAGCTTGTTCAACATAGCTGTCTCTTTCTTTTACTGTGTTAGCATTCAGTAAGCTCATTTCTATAACTTCAGAGACTAAAAAAGGAAAATCTAAATGAATGGATTGGGGCATAACAGAGCGCAAATCAGCTAATTCTTTTGAGGAGTAATCGTTTAGATACTTGCCTTCTAGTTGAACTTTATCTTTTACAAAGTCAATATCTCCAGAAAGAGCCTTTAATAAAGTAGATTTACCTGCTCCATTAGGTCCTAAGATAGAGAGTATTGTGCCAGGCTCTACCGAAAAATCAATATCATATAATATTTGTTCGTCTTGAAAGACGACATTTAAATGTTTAGTTTTTAAGATAGTAATTCCCCTAAAATCCAACTCTAGATCGGCGTTGAATTAGTAACCACAAGAAAAAAGGTCCGCCAATGGCAGACATAATAATACCTATCGGGAGCTCCGCAGGTGATAAAAGAGTTCTTGCTAGCATATCAGATCCGACCACTAATACGGCACCAATAATAGCACTGCCAGGAAATAACCAACGATGATCAGGCCCTAGCATTAACCTTACTAAATGTGGTGCAACCAAGCCTACAAATCCTATTACACCACTTACAGATACCGCCGCTCCAACGGCTAAGGCTGTTAGGGTTATGGTTGCAAATTTTAATCGCTTAACATTAAAGCCCATATGAGAGGTAACAGACTCACCCATTAAGAAAGCATTGAGTGAACGAGCAAAATAAGGGAGTACAACGATGGCGAGTAAAATAGGGCCTGTAGAAATGATAATGTCTTGCCAAGATGCACTGGCGATAGACCCCATTGTCCAGAATGTGAGAGTTCTTAATTCTGCATCGGTGGCAAAATACACCAATAGTCCCGTCATGGCTCCTGCAATAGCATTTATAGCGATACCTGTTAGTAGCATTAAACCAACATCAGTACGCCCATCTTTGGTGGCAACAAGATAAATTATCCAAGTAACAAGTCCTCCACCAGCAAATGCGGCTAAGGGTAGGGCAAAATATCCCCAAAATATTACCCACTGACTTAAAAAAGAACCGCCTAAAACAATGACTGTTACTGCCGCTAAAGCTGCTCCGCTAGAGACTCCTACCAGACCTGGGTCGGCAAGGGGGTTGCGAAACAGACCTTGCATTGCAGCCCCTGCTATGGCGAGTCCTGCACCCACTATAATACCAAGCAATAAACGGGGAAGACGAATTTCATTAACCACAAGTGCGGTTTGAAAATCTTCTTGTTGACCGGCAAGAGATAACACTACATCAGAAACAGAAATAGACAGAGCACCAACGGTGAGAGAAAATAAGCTTAGTAAAATTAATAAGCCAAGTAAGGCAACAAGTGCTAGGGTAGGGGAATAAAACAATCTCACGAATTAAAGTCTTTATTTATAAACAGCATTAACGAGGTTTTCAATAGCTTCACCTAGTCTAGGGCCAAAGGTTAAGAAGCCATTTTCCATTACTACAAGATTACCTTGTCTTCCTGCATCTGTAAGGCTTAGAGCAGGAGATTTTAGCATGCTATCTTTACCTCCCGCTGCACTCACGCCATGAGGCATAGTAATAATAAACTGTGGGTTAAACTTAACGGCGGCTTCTGCAGTTAAAGGTTTGAAAATTTTAAAGTGTTCAGCAGCTGGATTATGAATTTGAGCCATCTCTAACATGCTATTAGCACGATTATTACTACCTGCTACCATCATGTTTCCACCACGCATATTTAAAATAAATAACCCACTCACTTTGCCGTGTTGTTGCATTGCATGTTTGGCGGTTTCCATCGCTCTATCAACTGAAATTTGTAGTCGCTCTACTAATTTTTCACCTTCTTTTTCTTTATTTATAATGGCAGCAACTCGGCGAATTTTATATTTAACACCTTCAGCACTGTATCTATTTTCAATTAATTCTACCCTTACCCCAATGTCTTTTAAGCGTTTAAGCACGGCTTGGGGTTTAGCATCGGTGGTGGCAATAATTATATTGGGTCTTAGCGATAAAATGCCTTCAGCAGATAAGGAGCGCATGTATCCTACACTGGGTAACTCAAGTGCCGCATCAGGGTAATTGCTGGTAATGTCACGCCCAACGAGATGTCTGCCTTCTCCTAGTGCAAAAATAATTTCTGTTAAAGATCCATCAATAGCTACGATGCGCATGGAATCTGCATGAGAATACCCACTAGCAGATCCAAGAGAAAAAATTATTAATCCAGTGAATAAATAGGTTTGTAGTTGGCTAAAAATTGATTTTTTTTTATATCTAGGGTGTTTTTTTAAATTCCTAAGCATCTTGTTATTCCTTTAAAGAATTTAAAATTTCTAGCCATTTGTTGATTACTTTATTGTCAGAGATGGCTTCCATTTGTAAGTATATTACCATTAGAGTTTCTTGATTGGCATCAAATAGTTCCATTGAGTAAGTCGGGTGGTCTTTATTAATATTTTTAGCGACCATCCAAGTCTCTGTTACGAGCTCCATATTAGCGTGTAAGCTAAATGCTGGATCCAGTACATTAAACCAAGGTCCCATTTCCATTAATTTATTCACCACGCCATTGTGAATTTGCGTTGAAGTTGCATTAGAGACAAAAATTAACAATGGAATCTGCAGCTCTGATACTTGTTGAAGCATGTCTTCTAAAGCCGAAGACTGAAGCAGTGATGAATTTTCTTTTAAGCATCGGTAAGCTTGAGGTCTAGTAACGCCATAATCTTTTAATAAAGCGTTAACTTGATGGACATCGTTTAGTGCTAGCCAATCTTTATGTATGGCTTCTTGGTTTATTTTAACACTTGCAACTTTTGTTTTTGTTTTGTTTTTTATGACCAAATCTTGAAATGTAGCTGTTGTTGAAAAATCATGTAAAATATTTTCGTAGGCTGTTTTATCTGAAGCATCGGTAATATATATTTTATGTGCGGCTTCTCCAAACTGATCAAAGAATTGTAGGCTTTGACGGTTTTTTTCTTCAACGGCAAAGCCATATTTCCATTTAGATATTTGTAATCGTAAATCTATTTCAGGAGTGTTAAAGATAAGATAAGTTTCTTTTTGATAGCCGTCTTTATAAACGCCGTGATGCTCTAGTACCATGGCATCATTACGAGTTAAAGCCATTAGCTTACCTACGGGTTCAAGTTGAAGTAGCAGCTCTGCAAAACGGTTACCATCTAGCATTGTACAGGTGTCAGAAAGAGATAAAGCAACATATTCAGCTTCAGTTATTTTGAGTGTTTTTGCAGCCTCCCGTGCTCTTTGTGGTCTTTCTTGTGTTAATAAATCTTTTTTTTGTTGATATAGAGTTGTTATTGTGAGCATGACATTGATTTCTTAAGTATTTATGAGAATAATTATCATTACAATTACTTTATATGTCAAGATTTTTTTATAAAATAATACTTTAAATTTTTATTGCTCTGGCATTTAATTACAATGTTAGTAAACTATGCGCAATTTTTAATAAATTAAGATGTTTATTATGCCTGTAAAATTTGTAGAAGCCAGTTCTGAAGATGAAGGGCAACGCCTTGATAACTTCTTAATGCGTCATTTAAGAAAAGTTCCAAAGTCTTTGGTTTATCGTATTATTCGAAAAGGTGAAGTTCGTATTAATAAAGGCAGAGTTAAGCCTGATACAAGGATTAAAGAGGGAGATGTTGTACGAATTCCTCCAGTAAAAATGCCTGAAAAAGTTGAAGTTAAGCCTTCTGAGGGTTTGTTAAAGGTACTGGAGTCCTGCATTTTATATGAAGATAAAGACATTATTGCTTTTAATAAACCTTCAGGATTGGCAGTGCATGGAGGAAGTGGTATTCAGCTAGGTTTAATTGAAGCGGCACGAGTATTACGACCTTTGGCGAAGAGAATGGAATTGGTACATAGGTTAGATAAAGATACATCAGGCTGTATTTTATTGGCAAAAAAAGCTTCTGTTTTAAAAGCACTGCATGCCCAAATTCGTGAAGACGAGATGTCAAAAGAATACTTGTGTCTAGTAAAAGGCGAGTGGCCTAAAGGTAAATCTAAGATTAATTTACCGCTAGAAAAAAACACCTTGCAATCGGGCGAACGAATGGTGCAGGTTTCGCGAGATGGCAAGCCTTCCATTAGCTTCTTTAATGTGCAAGAATCTTTTGAAAATTGTGAGTTGGTCGCGGTTAAATTAAAAACTGGTCGAACGCATCAAATTAGAGTGCATGCCTTATCGCAAGGTTGCCCATTGGTAGGGGACGATAAATATGGCGATAAAATCTATAATAAAAATTTTAAAAAACAGGAGTTAAAGCGTTTAGCTCTGCACGCTCAATTCTTAGGGTTTAAGCATCCCGTTACTTTAGAGTGGGTTAAGCTAGAAGCCCCGCTACATGACGATTTTTTACGAGCCATTAAAAACTTAAGAGAAAGTAATTAAATGAAACAATATCACTGTGTTATTTTTGATTGGGATGGAACTTTAATGAATTCTGAGGCTAGAATTGTCGCATCAATTCAAGAAGCCGCAAGGCGTTGTGATTTTCCTGTGTTATCAGATCATCAGTCTAAGCAAATTATAGGCTTAAGTTTAGAAAAAGCCATTTTTGATCTTTATCCTCAAGCAAGCATACAGCAGATACAGCAAATGTCTCAAGCCTATTCACAAAGTTTTTTAGAAGAATCAGACGTTAAGATGGAGGCTTTCGATGGGGCAGAAGATTTATTGATTAATTTACGAAGAACAGGCGTTAAAATGGCCGTTGCAACGGGTAAAAGCCGTCGTGGTTTAAATCAAATTTTATCTGAGTACGCTTTTGAACCTTATTTTGATATGACAAGAACCCCCGCAGAATCCGCTTCAAAGCCAGACCCTTTAATGCTAACGCAAATTTTAGCAGAATTTGGTTTAGGTGTAGAGCAAGCCGTCATGATTGGTGACACTGAGTATGATATGGAAATGGCTCAAAACATTCAAATGGATCGTATTGCTTTGAGCCATGGGGTGCATGAAATCGAAAGATTAAATAAATATAATCCAGTCGAAAGCTTTAATAATTTAATGGAAATGCAAGATTGGTTGATGCCTCGGGTTGTTGCCCATAAATAACACACTCCAAATTACCTGGCCTGGTAATTTGGAGTGTTTTTTAGGTCAATGTTTTTTTAAGCATTTAGCTCCAGTCCAGTTTTTAAATAAGGAAGAGGTATCCCCAGTTTAATAAGGATTGTTGTCAGTTCAATTAACGGCAGTCCGATTAAAGCATTAGGGTCGGTGGTTTCAATTTTGCTAAATAAGGTGATGCCTAAACCTTCAGATTTAAAGCTTCCAGCGCACTGGTAAGGCTCTTCAAGGGTTAAATAGTTATGTATTGTGCTAGGTGAAAGGGTTCTAAAACACACTAAAGTAATGTCGTGTGCTTGATAAGTTTCCGCAGGCATTTTTCTTGTATCTATTACTGCCAGTCCAGTATAAAATTCTATGCATTTTCCACTGCATTCATTTAATTGTTTAACGGCATTTTGGTAGTTAAGTGGCTTGCCTAAAGAATAGTTATTAAGCATTGCACTTTGGTCAGAGGCAATAATAATACTGTTTGGGTGTTGTTTGGCAATGGCCAAGCCTTTTTCTAGAGAAAGCCTGTTAACCATTTGTGAGACACTTTCCTCGTCCAAATGAGCTTCATTAATGTTAGGACTTGCGGTTTCAAAAGCTATGTGTAGTTTTGCTAGCAAAGAAGCTCTAAAAGAAGAGGTTGATGCTAGAATAATCTTAGGTAAGGGTTTAGGATTGCTTGGCATAATAAATTACAGGCTCTTAATTTTGTATATATTACCTTAATCCTTGTTTAAAAAGCTGCTTTGTTTAAAAACCCAAGTTCCTACTTTATAAAGTTGGCACATAGCACCAGCTTTCTAAAATAGGGAATAGGGCAAGGTATTCGGAAATGTTTTTGACATTGTGTTGTTATACAGGTATTATTCGCGCCATGTTTAACAAGCTTCCAAATTTTGTCGACCCCATCGTATCCGTGCAACATAATAAATGTTTTGTTGCAAGAGTCAATCAAGGTTTATTCCCTCGTTTGGTTCAGTATACGCTTTCTCAAGAAAATGAAGTGGATGTTTCAATTCAATTCTTTTACGATAAAGTGCTTAGGTTTCCTGCATTTAAAATGTCTCTTAAGACTGTTTTGATGCTTGAGTGCCAGCGTTCTTTAACCGCGTTTGAAAAAAAATGTGAGGTTGAGGTTAAAGGAGTGTTCGTAGAGTCAATGTCTCTTATAGAAGATATTCCTGACGATGTTGAGGTTTATGAGTTGTTACCAGATGAAGAGAAGATTTCTTTAATTAATTTGGTTGAAGACGAGCTGTTACTTTGTGTTCCTCTATCACCTGTTAATGCATTTACAGAGATAGATTATCCATTGGGTGAATCACAAAACAGCTTGGAAGCAATAGAAAATAAAGATATTCAAACCAAACCTAATCCTTTTGCTGTTTTGCAAGGATTAAAAAAATAATTTAGGGAGAAACCTATGGCCGTCCAAAAAAGTCGTAAAACACCTTCAAGAAGAGGAATGCGTCGTTCGCATGATTCTTTATCCGCACCTACTTTAACGGTTGATGAAACAACGGGTGAAATTCACCGTCGCCATCATATTACTGCCGATGGTTACTATAAAGGTAAAAAAGTGGTTGATAAGTAAGGTTTAAAAGCTTTGTTCTAGTGACTTAAAGCGGTCTTTCAGCTGAATCCTTATAATGGGTTCGGTGCGAAATTCCGCTTTTTTGTTTTAAAAACTTCTTGATTTGTAGCTCTTGTTCGAACCAAGACTTTAAGAATAACCACGGTTAAAAATTTTACTGAAAACATGTGCTAAAAAGTTTTGTAGAAGATTTTAGTCAGTAAAAAATAATTGGCTGTTAAGTATTTTTTAAAATACATTAGGGAGTAAAATTTGAGTATTAGTATTGCAATTGATGCCATGGGTGGAGACTCTGGTCTTTCTGTAACGGTTCCAGCCTCTTTAAAAGCCATTAATGATTTTTTAGACATTAAAATTATTTTAGTGGGTGATCAATCTAAAATTGAATCCGAGCTGTCTAAGCATTCTTATAGTTCCGATAAAATTTCAATTGAACACGCAGAGCAAGTGGTTGAAATGGACGATTTGCCATCTAAAGCTCTAAGAAATAAACGACAGTCTTCTATGAGGATTGCTCTAAACCTAGTTAAAGATGACCAAGCCCAAGCCTGTGTTAGTGCAGGAAATACGGGTGCTTTGATGGCAGTTTCTAAGTTCGTGTTAAAAACAATTCCTGGCGTTTACCGCCCTGCAATTTGTACTTCTATGCCAACCATGAAAGGTCATGTTCATGTTCTTGATTTAGGTGCAAATGTTGGCGCTGACGGAGAAAGCCTGGCACAGTTTGCAGTAATGGGTTCGGTGTTAGCTCAGGCGGTTGACGGCAATAAGAGTCCACGCGTTGCGTTGCTAAATATCGGTGAAGAAGAAATTAAAGGTCACCAAAGAATTAAAGATGCCAATGAACATTTAAAAACCAGCAAAATTAACTATATTGGTTATGTGGAAGGTGACGATATTTTTAAAGGAGATGTTGATGTGGTATCTTGTGATGGTTTTGATGGCAATATTGCACTAAAATCTAGTGAAGGTGTGGCTAAGATGATTTCTTTTTACCTGAAAGAAGCATACAATAAGAATGTTTTTACCAAGTTAATTGGGTTTATTTCTTACCCTGTACTTAAAGCTTTTAAAGAAAAAGTTGATCCTAGGCGTTATAATGGGGCTTCATTCTTAGGCTTAAGAAAAATAGTCATTAAAAGTCATGGAGGGGCAGACACTTTTTCCTTTTACCATGCCATTATAGAAGCTCGTTTAGAAATTAAGAAAAATGTTCCAGAGCTGATTTCTAAAGAAGTGAATGCATTATTAACCCCATCAAAAGAATTGCAAAAATAATAAAGAATCATTTATGATCCCAAAAACTTACAGTCGTATTGCCGGAACAGGTGGGTATTTACCCAAGAAAATTTTAACTAATGCAGACATGGAAAGAATTGTTGAAACCAGCGATTCTTGGATTCGTGAACGAACAGGTATTGAGCAACGCCACATAGCAGCAGAAGGAGAGACCACTTGCGACTTAGCAGAGCAAGCGAGTTTAGCCGCTTTAGAAATGGCAGGTGTTTCTGCAGAAGATTTAGATTTAATTATTGTAGCAACCACAACGCCAGATAAAGTTTTTCCAAGCACGGCTTGTTTGCTACAACACCGTTTAGGTAATAGAGGAGCTCCTGCATTTGATATACAAGCAGTCTGTACTGGCTTTGTTTATGCTTTGAGTGTTGCAGACCAGTTTATTAAGACAGGTATGGTAAAAAAGGCTTTAGTGGTAGGGGCAGAAACTCTCTCTAGAATTACAAATTGGACAGATCGAGATACCTGTGTTTTGTTTGGCGACGGAGCAGGAGCTGTTGTGTTAGAATCCTCTAAGGAATCAGGTATTTTATCAACCCATATTCACGCAGACGGCCAATACGAAGAATTGTTGCATGTACCTTCTGGTATTTCTAAATTGCCACAAACTGACGATATTGCTGAAAAAACTATGGACATGAAGGGCAGTGAAGTTTTTAAAGTAGCCGTGAACACCCTCAGTTCAATCGCAAAAGAAACCCTTAAAGCGAATGGGCTAAAAAAAGAAGACTTAGACTGGTTAGTGCCACACCAAGCTAATTTAAGAATTATCACTGCAACAGCCAAAAAATTAAAATTACGAGATGACCAAGCAGTGGTCACGGTCAACAAACATGCAAACACCTCTAGTGCATCTGTTCCAATGGCATTAAATGAAGCCGTTCGTGATGGCAGAATTAAACGGGGTCAAATTTTGTTGTTAGAAGCTTTCGGCGGTGGATTTACTTGGGGTTCTGCCTTAATTAAGTATTAAAATTTAAGGGCATTATGAATAGACCTGATTATTTTACACTGGTCAAAATACCAATATCTTTACTGCAAATCGTTGAAATAGATGGCTATTACGCCTCATTTCAGCACAAATAGTGATACTTTTTTACAACCTAATTCCCGCCTTATTTATTAAGTGTCTCCTAAAGATAAAGTTAGGGTTAAAAAATTTTAAAAGGATAGGTTTTTTATGTCATACGCATTTGTATTTCCTGGTCAGGGTTCTCAGTCATTAGGAATGCTTGCAGACCTAGCAAGCAATCATTCTATTGTAAATGAAGTTTTTACAGAAGCCTCAGATGTATTAGGTTATGATGTTTGGAAGATTATTCAAGAGGGTCCTATTGAAAAATTAAACCAAACGGATGTTACTCAACCAGCTATGCTAGCTTCTGGTTTTGCCGTTTACAAAGTTTTAACAAGCTTAAAGCAGGTTGAACCATCTTATATGGCAGGTCATTCACTTGGAGAATATACCGCTTTAGTTGCATCAGGATCATTAACGCTGGCTCAAGGTGTTGATCTCGTAGCAGAACGAGGTCGTTTAATGCAAGAATCCGTGCCAGTGGGAGAAGGTGCAATGGCTGCCATATTGGGTTTGACAGATGAACAGGTTGTTGCAGCTTGTGATGAATTTTATGGAACGGTTGAAGCGGTTAACTTCAATTCTCCGGGTCAAGTGGTAATTGCAGGCTCTAAGGTGGCAGTGGAAGCGATATTGCCTTTGATGGAGATTGCAGGAGCAAGTCGCACTGTGCTTTTGCCTGTTAGCGTACCGTCGCATTGTGTGTTAATGAAGCCAGCAGCAGAATCTTTAGCAAAAAAAATGACTACAATTGAATTTAAAGTGCCTTCTGTTCCCGTATTTCATAATGTATCAGCGTCCTCTTACCAAGACACAAACTTAATCAAAAAAGCATTGGTTGAACAGCTTTATAAGCCAGTTCAATGGGTTAAAATAATTAATGAGATAAAAATAAAAGGAGTTAATTCCTTATATGAGATAGGACCAGGAAAGGTTTTGATGGGTCTAAATCGCCGTATAGATCGTAAAATGACAATACAGCCTGTTTTTGATAATATAACACTAGAAAAAGCACTAAAAACTCTTTAAGGAATATAAACTATGTTGTCTGGAAAAATCGCATTTGTTACGGGTGCAAGTCGTGGTATAGGTAAAGCAATAGCCCTAGATTTAGCAAAAAATGGGGCAATAGTTGTTGGTACAGCAACCACGGAAACAGGTGCAGAAAAAATTTCTGAATATTTAGCTGAATTTGGTGGAACAGGAAAGTGCTTAAATGTAACCAATGCTGAAATGATAGCTAAAGTTGTTAAAGAAATTGCAACAGAGTTTGGTGCCCCGACTATATTAGTGAACAATGCCGGCATTACTCGAGATAATTTATTGATGCGCATGAAAGAAGAAGAATGGGAAGATATTATTCAAACTAATTTAACCTCAGTTTTTCGAGTTTCAAAAGTATGTATTCGCGGTATGATGAAAGCTAGGGAGGGTGCTATTATTAACATTGCTTCGGTTGTTGGCGTTATGGGTAATGCAGGGCAAACTAATTATGCCGCTGCCAAAGCTGGTATTATGGGTTTTTCTAAGTCATTAGCGCGAGAAATTGGTTCTAAAAATGTAACGGTTAATACGATTGCACCAGGATTTATTGATACAGATATGACGCGTGCCTTACCAGAGGAGCAGCGAGAAGATTTAAAACAGCAGATTCCGTTAAAGAGATTGGGAAGCCCTGAAGATATAGCAAAAACGGTTACTTTTTTGGCCTCAGAAGGCGGTCGTTACATTACAGGACAAACTATTAATGTCAATGGCGGCATGTACATGTCCTCATAAATTATCATGATTTAGTAAAAAGACTTGATTCTTATCACGGTAAAAGCGAAAATACGCAATAGAATATAAATAGAGACCTTTGCATAAAGGGATGCACAAATTAAAATGGCTAAATTTCACCTTCTTTCACCTAAAAAAACACGC
>CAYLXI010000017.1:0-18533 GCA_964387695.1 uncultured Piscirickettsiaceae bacterium | reverse complement strand
TGCTTTTCTTGATGGCAACCTCTAAATAAACCAAGGCCTTTGGTTCTCTTAAGGAAGAGCTTAATAACTAAGGTTAGAATTAGCCAGTATAAAATAATCTTAGTTATTAATATGCTCCTTAAACAAAGAGGGCTAAGAGTTAACCTAGCCCTCCTAAAACCCTTAAAACCCTTAAAGATCAATCAAAAAATAAATCTTATGAACTTAAATGACTTAAAAAAAATATCCGTTTCTGCACTGCTCGATATGGCATCAGAAAAAGGGCTCGACAATCTTGCTCGCCTTAAAAAACAAGAAATTATCTTTGCTATATTAAAATCTCACGCAAAAAAAGGTGAAGATATCTATGGTTCAGGAGTAATTGAAATACTGCCCGATGGGTTTGGATTTCTTAGATCAGAAGATGGTTCTTATCTGGCAGGTCCTGACGATCTCTATGTTTCTCCTAGCCAAATACGCCGCTTTGGCTTGCGTAAAGGGGACTCTATTCAAGGTAAAATTCGCCCACCAAAAGATGGTGAACGCTATTTTGCCTTACTAAAAGTTGAAAAAATAAATTTTGAACTACCAGAGGTCGCACGCAAAAAAATTGCTTTTGAAAATCTAACGCCTTTGCATGCAGATGATCGTCTAAAAATGGAGCTAGGAAATGGTTCAACCGAAGACATTACTTCACGAATTATTGACATTGTTGCTCCTTTTGGTAAGGGACAACGCGGATTAATTGTTGCTCCTCCTAAATCTGGTAAAACCATTATCTTGCAAAACATGGCACAATCTATTGCAGAAAACCATCCCGACGCACACTTGATTGTTTTGCTGATTGATGAACGCCCTGAAGAAGTAACCGAAATGCAACGCACAGTTAGAGGAGAAGTGATTTCTTCTACCTTTGATGAGCCAGCAACTCGACATGTACAGGTTGCTGAAATGGTAATAGAAAAAGCCAAACGCTTAACTGAACATAAAAAAGATGTCATTATTTTACTAGACTCTATCACTCGTTTAGCTAGGGCATACAATACAATTGTACCTTCTTCAGGAAAGATTTTAACTGGTGGAGTTGATGCCAATGCCCTGCATCGACCCAAACGCTTTTTTGGTGCAGCCCGTAACATTGAAGAAGGTGGCTCACTTACTATTATCGCCACCGCTTTAATAGACACTGGCTCTAAAATGGATGATGTTATATTTGAAGAGTTTAAAGGAACTGGAAACATGGAGCTTCATCTATCTCGCATGATAGCTGAAAAACGCATTTTCCCTGCCATTAATATTGAAAAGTCCGGTACGCGCAAAGAAGAGCTGCTAACGACTCCTGATGAAAGAAAAAATATTTGGATTTTACGCCGCTTCTTACAGAGTATGAATAACGAGATTGAAGCAATAGATACTTTGATTAACCAACTTAAAAACACCAAAACCAATGAACAGCTCTTTACAGCAATGAAGCGTTAACAAGCTTAAAACCCAAATCCCTACATAGGCAGTTGGCATATAGCCCCAGCCCTTGCTCGCTATGCATTCACAAAAAATGCCCGCTTAACCGATGGGTGAAGATAATATTTTTTGCAAACGCTCAGCAAACAAGCTCTAGCACTCTATATCCAGTGCCTATGTAGGGATTCTGGTAAAAAATGTTCTTGACTTTTAATTTTTATCAACTACAATTCTTTTCTTTTTAAGAATTAATAAATGGACCGTCATTATGCAAGCAGATATCCATCCAGCATATAACGAGGTTGTTTTTCAAGACATCTCAACTGGTGAAACTTTTTTAACCCGTTCTACCATGAAAAAAACTTCAGGCGACACCTTAACTTTAGATGGTAAAGACTACCCTCTAGTTCGTATTGAAGTTTCGAGTGCCTCTCACCCCTTTTACACTGGTAAGCAATCGCTTGTAGATACAGAAGGTCGTGTTGAAAAGTTCCGTCAGAAGTATGCTCGCAAATAACATTTGCCTTAATAGTAAACTTGGAACTAATTAAAAAAGCCGCTTTATGCGGTTTTTTTGATTTTAGAGCCCCCTTATTAGGTTCTTACTTTACCAGGCCTGGTAAATTCAGATAGAATACTTACAATAAAACCCATTCAAAACAAGGTTAATACATGGCTGCTTTACAAAACGATCGTTTCCTAAGAGCTCTTTTAAAACAATCTGTTGATCGCACGCCCGTTTGGATGATGCGTCAAGCTGGGCGTTACTTGCCAGAATACCGTGCGACTCGTGCCGTAGCTGGTTCTTTTATGGATCTCTGCAAAAATAAAGAGTTAGCCTGTGAAGTTACTCTACAACCATTAGAACGGTACCCGTTAGATGCTGCGATATTATTTTCAGATATTCTAACCATTCCTGATGCTATGGGGTTACAACTGCGTTTTGCTGAAGGTGAAGGGCCTATTTTTGATAAACCGATTAAATCACAGGCAGATGTTAATCGTTTATTTGTACCCGATATGTCTGCAGAACTTGGCTATGTTACGGATGCAGTCAGCACAATTCGCAGTGCATTAAATGGTAAAGTTCCTCTTATTGGCTTCTCTGGTAGCCCCTGGACCTTGGCTACTTATATGGTTGAAGGTGGTTCTAGTAAGCAATTTGGCAAGGTCAAAGGCATGATGTTTGAGCAACCAAAAATGATGCACCAAATTCTAGATGTTTTAGCTGATTCTGTTATTGCTTATCTTAATGCTCAAATTGAAGCAGGGGCACAGGCGGTACAAATTTTTGATACTTGGGGTGGTATTTTAACCCCTCGTGATTACAAAACCTTTTCATTAGAATATATGGCAAAAATTGTTGATGGCTTAATTAAAAAACAAGACGGACAAGAAGTTCCCTGCATTTTATACACCAAAGGCGGTGGGCAATGGCTTAAAGACATGGCTGATACGGGAGCACATTGCCTTGGTATTGACTGGACTATGGATATGGGGGATGCTCGAACACAAGTAGGTTCTCGCGTTGCACTACAGGGAAATATGGATCCAACCATTTTGTACGCCTCGCCAGAGAGGGTTCGTGAGGAAGTTAAGACGGTGCTTAAGAGCTTTGGTGAAGGTGAGGGTCATATATTTAACCTTGGACATGGTATTCACCCTGGAATTGACCCTGAAACAGTTGATGCCTTTATTAATGCCGTGGTTGATTTTAGCCCAAAATATCATCCCTAGAATAACGGGAATTTTAATATCAACAATAATGCTAAAACTAAAAATTTAGCACTACCAAAATAAACTGAACTTAATCAGCGGTTTCTTAGGGAATCTCTTAATAACTAAGGTTAGAATTAGCCTGTATAAAATAATCTTATTTGTTAAGCTCTTTCTTAGGTAGCTATCTAAAAAAACACTTAAGCCCCTAAATCAACCGACTCAGAAAATCCTATCGCCTCTAAATAGATTGACGACAGGTCCGATGCACTTAAATCACCGGGGTGTTTAAAATCTACCCTAGCCCTTTCCATGCTTTGAACCGCACTTAATGCTTCACCTAAAGCCCCTTTATTTTCTAGCAGTGCTTGCTTAATCGCATCATCAAACTGAATGTCAACCAGCAAATCCTCTAAACAACTATCCATAACTGCGTCCAAAGTAGAAAATAGTCCTACGACAAAGTAACTCTCTTGAGAAATACCGCCTACTTTTTTGCCTACCAGCTCACAAAACTTAGCCCTAACTAAAGATGTTTTTAGCAGTTCTGTTGGTTTATCGTCCACTCTAGATAAAATGAGCAGTCCCACCCAACTTTTTAAGCGATTTAAGCCAAATCTGACTACTGCATCATGAATTGAAGAAATAGGAGATACTAGCACTCCTTCTGCTGAGGCAAGTTTTAGTAACTTTTGAGTGAGAGAAACATCTTGGCCTATAATTCTACTTAAGATATTTATATCAACATCGCAATTGTATACATTAGCAAGTAAACTCAACACCGTCAGTTTATTCGCAGGCAAGCACTGACCTTTAATGATTTTAGGCTTGGCAAAAAAGTAACCTTGAAAGTAATCAAAACCAATTCTTTTACAAAAATCAAATTGCTCTCGTGTTTCAACTTTTTCAGCCAACAACAAGATTCCTTTTGCTTTTAACTTGCCAATATGTTCAAGCATTTTTTTTGGGCCTATTTTTAGAATATCGATCTTAATAATATCTGCATAAGCCTCTAAAGGTTCTAACTCTGGATTAAATACATAATCATCTAAAGCAATAACAAACCCTTCCTTTTTCAGGGCACCTAAGGTTGACATCAATTTAGGTGTTACAGTGACATTTTCTAAAACTTCTACTATCACTTGTTTTTTTGGGAAAAAAGGGCGGTTTTCTCTTAGTAAGAGTCCTTCTGTAAAGTTAATAAAAGCTTTATGCTCACCCACAACTTCTTGCAAACTCATGTCGCCAAATACTGTCATCATTACCTGTGCTGAAGCAGAGTCTTCGTCAACAATAACGGCATTATTTTGTTCAGTTCCATTACGAAATAACAACTCATAAGCAAAGACTTTTATGGAGGCATTAAAAATGGGCTGACGAGCGATATAGGTATTAACAATATTAGACATGGCTAAAAGCTCTTATTAAAGGGCTTAATAATTTAAACAGCATTAAACTCCTTTGGCATTTCAACCTCTCCACCGCTGAATAAAAACTTCTGCATTTCTTCTTTTAAAAAACTTTGAGATTTTTTATCCAAGCTAGATAAACGGTATTCATTAATTAAAATAGTTTGTTGAGTTAACCATTGTTTCCAAGCTTCTTTAGAAACGGTATCAAAAACCTTTTGCCCTAATTCACCAGGAAAAGGAGAAAATTCTAGTCCCTCTAATTCCTCTCCCATTTTGGCACACATTACTTTTCTAGACATATTGTTTCTCCCATTGTTCAATAATTTTTTTACTGGAGCTGGCAATCCTAATTCTTTAAGCCTTTTCCGATTAACTCATTCAATATCTTTCTGTACCACAATTTCAGCCTGTATAAACACAGGCTCTATGATTAAATGATAGTGGGTAAAAGTATGTTTAAATTTAGACCATTTTATCAAATCTACAGTCTTTCCGTTGATTTCTATAAAACCCCCTCCCTTTTTGCGATTTATTAAGTTTTTCCTTAAGGAACCGTTATAATAGCCAGCCCTGCCCAGTGGAAGAGTACCTTCTGTTGTGTTGCCAAAGCTAAGGTCTGAACATCAGGAAAACTTTGCATAAATTTTAAATAATAAGGGATCACTGTTTGCACTTGCCTCTGCTGTAACATAATTTCAGACATCCAAATTCGATAAGGGTTCTTGTCTATTTTCCAAGGTAAGTCATGGCGACTATGCGTATCATACCAAGATAATAATTTTTACGAAAAAACCATCTAACATTTTATCCTAAAACTTAGAGCATGCTATTATAGTTGTCCTTAATTGATGATTAACAACAAATAACCCATGAAAAATGAAACCTATAACTCCGCCAGCACCCTATCTCCTGAAAAGCGTCGAATTAAAAGCTTTGTATTAAGACAAGGGAGGCTTTCTCTCGCACAACAAAATGCTATCAAGGACCTGTGGCCCATTTATGGACTAGAGTTTGAAGAAAAACTGCTCGATTTAAATATTGTTTTTGGGCGAAAAAACGCAGAAACAATCGTTGAAATTGGATTTGGCATGGGCAATAGCCTAGCAGATATGGCACAAGCTCATCCAGAAAATAATTATATTGGAATTGAAGTACATAAACCGGGGGTTGGGGCTTTACTTAAATTGATTCAAGAAAAAAAACTTACTAATATTCGTATATTTAACCACGATGCAATTGAAGTTTTGGCTCAACAAATCCCTTTGAATAGCTTAGATAGCGTTTATCTGTTTTTTCCTGACCCTTGGCATAAAACCAAGCATAAAAAACGCCGTATTTTACAATTAGAATTTGCTCAGACTCTTGCTAAGCATTTAAAGAATGGGGGGAATTTTCATATGGCTACCGATTGGCAGGATTATGCCAAACATATGATGAAAACCATGTCTCAAACCAAAGAATATACTAATTTTTCTGGTGAAAACCAATACACTCCTCGTCCAGATTATCGTTCTCTAACTAAGTTTGAACAAAGAGGGCAGCGATTAGGTCACGGCGTATGGGATTTAATTTTTATTAAAACTTAAATTTTAAGTCCTATTTATAAATTGAATATACTCGAGCTAAAAACAAACATTTAATTCTCTATCCCAAAAAAACGCCCCAATTCTTTAATAAGCTTCGCTTGATTGCTAGGATCCTCTAGCAAGCGTTGGGTATCAACCGACCACTGAAGATCACTAATGGAGCCTTTAATATTAACAGGAACTTGCAGTCCTTTTAAATTGTTTAAACCTGGAGGAGGCTGTTTAACTAAGGTGTTGATTTGAACATTCATCTTTGCTTCTGCTAAATAAACCGATCCTGACCCTGTGCCAGAAAAACGCTCACTGAGTATATTTAGTTTTGATATGTGATAACGACCTTCTTCTAAGCTACCATTAAGTTCTAGCAATTTAAATTGTGTTTTGTCTTTTAAACTCGACTTTTCACCTGCTAGTAACTTATTCAAATCCATCCCTACAACAGCTCCATCCTGTAGTTTAGCAGAAAAACTACCATTCATATTCTGCCTTAACAAATAGGTGTTTACTCCTTTAGTTTTTAAGTTAAAAAAACCAGAATAATCACCCAGCAATTTTTTATGCCCCCAACCATCTGTTAAGAAAGGCTGTAGATGTACTCCATTAACTTTGCCTCGCCAAGCATATTTGGGGGTGTTTTGGGTTACATCCAAACTCAACCTAGACCGAAGAATGCCTTGATAAAAACTAGCATCTAAGGGAGCGAAATCAAGCTTTCCTTGATGAGCAGAAAGTGATGTTTCAAAATCAGAAGACTTTAACTGCCAAGCCTGTAGTTCAGATATTTTTATTTGCCCCTTGGCATTTAACTCTCTCAGTGTATTAATTGGCAGGGCTAAAGGAAGGTAGGGCTCTGTTAATCGATAGGCTTGCTGTATTTCATTGTTTTCTTGAGCTTCTACACCTTGGGCTTCTACATTTTTACTTTTTATATCTTGATTTCGGGTCGTTTTAATCTTTGTTCTGATGGCATAGCGATCTAAATTCAAGCTATCCACTTCAATATTAAAATAATATTCTGGATAATCTCCACCTTTTTTCCATAGATTGCCAGTAAAATGACTTTCATCAATCTTTAAGATAATTTCATTTAGGGAATATCCCATATTATCTACCGTAAATTGAAAATTGGCACTTAGATCATTTAAAGCTGATTTATCGAAAAATTGAAAATCTTTTGTTGCTATATGTTTTTGCCAATTAACAAAATTAAACGCTTCTGCTTCCATATTTCCTTCTATGAAAAATTCTGAACCAAGCACCCCTTGAGCATTTAATAAAACCTTCGCCTCTAGCATATTAAACTTTGCTTGTTTAATTCCTATGGTTTGGCTATAAAAATTAAAAGACAAGCCTTGCCCTTCTAACGCAACCTCTATTGAGGATGCTTTCAGTGGCTCAGCTAAGTTTACGTTCATAACTCCCTGCCAATCCGTGAATAACCAGTTAGATAGATTTTCATTCACGGTTAAATCCGTTGTTAAATCAAACTTTAAGTTCTGAGGCTTTTTAAGGTTGTTATAGTCAAATTTTAAAGCAAGGTTAAAAGTTTTATCTAGCTGCACATCAAATGCTTGTAGCTCAATATTTTTTAAAACCACATGTTGTTTAGAGACTTGATTATTTAAAATCACCTCACCTTGAGTAACAGCTAAACTTTCTAAAAGCCAGCTTGGCACAGCAGTGGATAGTTCCTCTGTTTGAGAGACGGTATTAACTTCCTTATAAGATACCTTTTTAAAGCCATGTTCTTCTAAAACAGGAGAATTAGACGCTAACCCCTTGTGAGTAAATTGTTCAAATGCTTGCCAGTTTGTTTTGCCCGTAGGCAAGACACTTAAATAGAGCTTTGGATTGTTAACTTTTAAACCTGTCACTTTAACATTTTGATTAACGAATAAGTCCCATAAAGAAATTTGAATCCGTGCATTTTCTAGTGTTAGGAGATTACCTTCACCAAAATCGGGATGATTTTTTAAGACTATCTCTTGTAAATTCAAAGAAAAAGGCATTATTTTTATGTCTAAGCTGCCTTTAATTTGAAGGCTGTGCCCTGTTCTTTGTTCAACTTCTGCTTCAATCTGTGGCTTATATTGATTAAAGTCAATAAAGGTCATTGCACCAATAAAGGCTAAAAAAATTAAGAGGGGAATTATCATCGAGACGATTGCAATTCGACGAAGCCACCGTAGTTTATTAACTGCCATTTTTTATCCTTTGATTAGGTTTTTTAGCTATAACAATCATAATCTTCATCGTCAGACACTAAATAATACATTTTTTCATTCATCTGTAATACACTTAATTCTAAATCTTTTTCAACAATTTTTTCTCCAAAAAATAAGCCTTGCATTAAAAAACAGTGCTGGCTTTGGACAAAAGAGAGCTGTTCTTGAGTGGCAATTCCCGTTACAATAATCACCGAGTTGAGCTGTCCAGCAAAAGCTAATAATGCGGCAGCTAACTTTTCATTTCGACGATTGACCTGAGACAATGCGGTTGATAAATTAAAGTCCATTAATTTAATTCCACTCAAGCCTAAACTATCAAGCTGAAACAATGAAGCCCCTTGAGAGCCAAACTCTTCCACTATTACTTTAATTCCTGTATCTGTAAGTTCTGTTACTCGTTTAGTCACATCTAACATTTCAATGTTCAAGCAAGCAGGGGGTAAAGACAATACCAGCTTTTGCGGGTCTATATTATATTTAGTCACATTATAATCGATCCATTCAACAATGTTTTTATCGCGAAAAAAGACAGGATTTATTGATATAATCAAAGTTAAATCAGGAGCAGAAGAGACCATTTCTTTTAACCACATCAAAGCTCGTTTAACTTGCCATTGACATAAATTTAACCCAATATAAGACTTACTCGCTACTTCTAAAATAGCTTCGATTTCGTGCTTATATCCAAAGTTAGACGCTCCCCAACTTATTTCTGTTTCTAGGGCATAAAGCTTATGATCCATGGTATTAAAGATAGGGTTAAAGGTTATTTCAAACAAGTCTTTCTCTATGCCTTTTCGGATCATTCGTTCTATCTTAAAGCGTTGCTGAGTCTCTATATCCATTTCGGATTGAAAAAATGACCACTGATTACGACCATTTTTTTTGGCTCGATACATAGCCAAATCAGCTTTTTGCAACAAGCCTTCTACGGTATGAGAATCTTGTGGATAAATAGAAATACCCATAGAGCCGCCTAAATTAACTTCCCCCTCACTCAGCACAAAAGGTTTTAATAACTGTTTTAACATCTGATCGGCAACTCTTTCTATGCCTGTCAATTTTTTAATACTTTTAAGTAATACCACAAACTCATCCCCACCAATTCTTGCTAGAGTATCTTCCTTACGCAACTCTCCCTGTAATCTTTTGGCAACGATTTTTAAAACTTGATCTCCTGCATGATGTCCTAGGGTATCATTAATGGGTTTAAATCTATCTAGGTCAATAAACAACACTGCCATTACCTTGCCTGCTCGCTGGCTTTCTAATAGAGCTTGTTGCACTCGATCTAAAAACAATTTACGATTTGGCAGACGGGTTAAAAAATCTATCTGCCCCAAATCATTTAAAGGTTGGTTAATGATTTGTTCTTCTACTAAGCCATAGTAATTACAAGCAGCTGTATTTGCTTTAATAACTAAACCAGATTTAGGGTTTAATACAATTTTAGGTTGTGTATTATCTTGTCCCATAAACGCCTCCTCTAAGGCAAAAATAATTGCAACACTTCGTTAAGGTAAGTTTTACCTAATTTTGTTAACTGTAAATGTGAGCCCGACAAATTAACCCAGCCTTTTTCTTGCATAGTTTTCATTTCTTTTGACCAAGAATTTAATGTTAACCCAGCTCTTAGCTCAAATAAACTTAAATCAAATCCCGCTTGCAACCTAAGAGCATTCAACATAAATTCAAAAACAGCTTCTGAATCATCAACTAAGTTCTGTCTGCCCATTTTACCTTGTTGAATCATTTCAACATAGCCCCCTGGTGAAGCAGGCATTTGAGTTCGCCAAATTTTTCCCTGTGGTGCATCCGTTATTTTTCCATGAGCTCCCGCACCTAAACCAATATAATCGCCAAACTGCCAATAATTTAAATTATGACGACTATTTTTACCAGGCCTGGTAAATCCTGATACTTCGTAATGCTCAAAGCCTGCTGCTGCAAGTTTTTTATGACAAGCTAATTGCATGTCCCAGCTTAAATCATCTTCTGGTAATATTGGAGGGTTTTTATAAAATGGCGTATTGGGTTCCAGAGTAAGCTGATAATGTGAAAGATGAGATGGTCTAAAAGACAAAGCTGTTTCAATATCCAACACAGCCTCTTCAAGCGTTTGATTAGGTAGAGCAAACATCAGATCTAAGTTAAAATTATCAAACCCTGCCGACTTAGCCGCTTCAATAGCCAGCCCAGATTCTGTTGCCGAGTGAATGCGCCCTAAATCCTGTAGTTTTTTATCTGCAAAACTTTGAATTCCTATCGATAAACGATTAATACCTGCCTGATGAAATCCAGCAAATTTTTTAAAATCTACCGTACCAGGATTTGCTTCTAGCGTAATTTCAATATCAGATTTAAAGCCCAGTAATGCACGGGCATGAGACATAAATTTGTCTAATCCTTTCTCCGAAATCAAGCTAGGTGTGCCACCACCAAAAAAAATACTCTGAATGGGTCTCCCCCAAACCATAGGCAGGGTTTTCTCTAGTTGCTTAATCATCGCTTCAATATAAGCATTTTCATCCTCTGCACGCTGAGTATGAGAGTTAAAATCACAATAGGGACATTTTTGAATACACCAAGGATAATGCACATAAAGACTGAGAGGAATGGGTTGATAGAATTTCATTAAATAATTAAAGCCTTTGCACGAATAGATGTAGCGCAATAAACATGGCTAGATTTTAGTGTGTTTTGGTTAAAAATACTGCAGTATCTAGCTATTTTTGTTCATAACATAACATTAAGCCGTGGTATTAATCGTATTGCCTAAGTTGCTGGGCAAGCCCTTGCTTGGAATATTTGGCAAAGTTTCAATTAATGACAAAGCACTTTGTGTTTGTGCATCTAAGGCCTTTTTAAATACAGAAATTTGCATTTCTTGGTGGTTAGTAGCTTCTTTTTGAGCCAAAGCAGCACTTATTGCTAATGATGGTGAAATATTTGAAACGACCATGTTTTTCCTTTTAAGCCTCTTCTTGGCGTATCTTAGTTGTTAAGCGGTTCCTGACTAGGTCATCGGCCATTTTTTTAAATATTTATATCTAAGTCAAAATACCTATTTAGAAAGTGGCATATAAGTCCATCAGTTTATAAGCAGAAATTTGAGCTGTAAACTTTTTTATTTTGGAGTGCTTTGAATCGGTGTTTTAGCCGTTTCCGTTCCTAGCTGTAAAATAGCTTCCTTGTAAATTAAGGCCGCCTGTTCATTTGCCCCTTCTGATTCATAGCACTTGGCTAGGGCATGAAAAGTTTCTACTTCAGGCTGAGTTTGTAAGCTTTTCTTTAAAAAGAATTGTCCTTGACCCCATAGTTGACTCATGCAAGCTAAACGCCCTAAAGTTAAAAATACAATAGGATTATTAGGATGTTTTTTTGCCCAAGGTTCTGCTTTTTTTAAACGCTCAAATGCAGGCCCTTGTTTAATTCGACCATATTGATAAACCAAACGATCGTCCCATGTTTTAGCTAAGGATTTTTCAATTAACCGAGCAACCCCCGATTCCTCTTCCCAGCCAAAGCATTTTTCGACATACTCTGTAATAACTTTGGGATTATTTTTTAATAACTTAGGTAAGCTTTTCCAGTGGCTATCTAATAGCTCCAGATTTTCTGATGATGCGATCATAGCAACAGCCATTTCCAGTTCCATATCTAAAACATCTTCACGAGAAAGAGCCTTAAACTTCTTTAAAAGAGGAATAGTTGTCTTTAAATCTGTCCAGTTTTTTCGTTTAGATAAAATGCCTGCATACTCTGCCAAAACCACTCTATCTCGTGGGTTCTGTGCATGTAATTCAGATAATATTGCTTCAGAAACATTAGGTTTTTTATCTTGTAATAACCTACTTTCAACAATTCCAATCATAATATAATCATCAGGAAAGCGTTTTCTAGCTTCTTCTAAGTATTGTGTTTGCCGACTAATAATCCCCTGATTATGTGCCATTTTCGCAGCATTTAAATAATGTACTAACCCTGCCTCTGATTTTTTAGCTGTTTTAATGAGCTGTTTTTCAGCGGTTTTCCAGTCACCATATTCTAGAGCCAGCATGCCTTTTGCCATTAAGGCTTCGCCCCTAGCATACTGTTTAAATTTTCGACGATGCTTTAAAAAATTAGGCATCGCTAACAAGTTAAACACCAATCGCAATGCTAAATAAATCATGCCAAATAAAATCAAAACTGCAAATAAAGCAAAAGTAACCGTCGTTTCAATAACCCAATCTTGCCATACCATTGATATCTGACCGCTATCAAACAATGCCAGCGATGTTAAAGCTGTGGCTAAAAGCAAGACTAGGCATATTTTTATTAAAGCACTCATAAAGCATTCATAATGTTAAGAGGCTGACGAACATTAGAAAATTTAACATTAACGGCAGAAAGTTTTTGTATTTTTTCATTTTCTTTACCCGATAAATCATAAAATTCTAGCAAGAATGCTTTTATAGCATCAATACTACGGCTTAAATGTTGTTCAGATTCTATCATAACTGCCCAAGATATTTTATCAACAAGCAACAACATTCTTTGATCAACCACTTCTTCAAGTAATATTTTTTCAACTAAACTTAAGGACTCTGGTGTTTCTCTTTTTTGAATACTAAACAAGCCTGTTAAAGCCTCTTGCAGTCTTTCCCCTGAGGTTAATTCCTTTTCACTATCAAGGATATGGCTTTGGTCTTTAGCGTTTAATGTTGTTCCTTTATGCTCTAAAGACAACGCCCAATTTTTAAGCTCTAGAATATTTTGTGCAACACTTTCTACTGGAACTTTCTCTATTTGCTTTAATTGGTTTAAATCTTCACCAATATAACGAATTAAAGTCATTTTATTGGGCATATCACTTAAACCTAGAGCCTGTTCAAATGCCAGCAGTTGCTCTATGGTTTGTTCAACATTCCCTATAATTACCCATTGGCTATTGATGTCTAGTACCCACTGCTTAATTTTCATTTCTGCTAAAAAATAGGGCTGAGGCAAGGCTTTGAATGCAATGTTATCTTCTATCGCAGAGTCTTTTTTAAGTGATTGCTCATCTGCTAGAGACTTAAAGACAAACAAATCTGCAATTTTTACAGCCATTTCTGCCAGTTTTTCTTCTAAATCTTGGCGAATTTCTGGAGTAGATAAATCTGCAGCTAAATCTGTTGTGTTATCTAATCCCTGCTTAAGCCCTAACTGAAACTCTTTAGCTAGATTTTCTATCTTTTTTGAATAAGATTCTGCTAAAGCTGCCAATTCTGTCTCAACAACACCTAGTTTAAAACCAAGAGCATTTAAGTCAGATTTGGTGATAATCGGCTGATTATCCTCCAGTATAATTAACTCATCTTGCATCGCTTCTTGACGGGCCTCCAATAAGGTTAATAGATCCCCCATTATTTTTTGGTTAGCTTCTTGCTCTATTAAAGTTTCTTTTAAGCTTTCATTATTTTCTGTTAAAGTCCGAGATTCTTTTGATAAATTGGCTACTTGAGCTTGTAGCAGGTTAATGCTCTCAATTTGCCAATTTTGATTTTTTTGATTATTCATTAAGAACAGAATAATCAACACCAGAATAACCACTCCAAATAACATGAGCCCTTGTTTAATTTTCTTCCACATCCCTGCTGAGCTATTATGATTAGAAGGCACTTTTTCTTTAGATTTTAATTTCTTCGGAGCAGGTTTTTCTGCGGTATTATTATTTATGACTTCTCCATCAATAATTCGTCGATTAGCTTTTGGCGTAATAGGCTCTGACATAAATTTTCCTTAACTTATTTCTTGAAAAAACACTTGGATTGCCTCAACAATTCCTTGGTTACTTTGTGTCGAAACAACAATAATTTTACCTTGCCAGCCCTCTACCATTAGAGCCGATTTAATCCGTTCACTAAACACAACACAGGGCTGTTGACAGGCCCAGTTAAAATCGTTTTTATTAAAAAACTGTAAAGATTTTTGCTTAAACCCCATGAAACTTTCAGCACTTGTCCAAAGAAAAATAGGCAAACTCGCCTGCTTAAATTTCAACCAAGATTGACTACAAAAGGGGCTAAGTCTTCTTTTATAAACCTCACAAAAATAAACTTTTGCCCCTTTTTCTAACAAGAGATTCTCTAAAAATTTTCGACCTCCCTCACCCTTAACAATTAATACTTTTTGATTATCAAGGTTTTCAAAACAGGGTAAATCCATGAGAGTTTCACTATCAAATTGCTGAGAAGATAAATCTTGTACTGTGAACCCAGCCTTATTTAAAGAAATTACCGTTGCCGATCCTATCGCATAAATTTTAGGTTTTTTAAATTTTAAGCGCATTAAAGATAAGTTTTTTTTAAGCTGTAGAACAAAACCTTCTACTGCATTTTGACTAATAAAAATAACTTTATCAAAGTCCTTAAAACTGCTCCAATCAAAGTTTAAGGATTCCAGCATTTCAATTTGAATTATTGGGCAAGAGAATGTTTGTCCTCCTGCCTGTTTAATTAGAGAATTTAAAGCTTTCCCAGGCTTAATTGGGCGAGTATTCAATAAACTATAATAAGATGACATTTAAAAGACCTAAGCAGCTTAACCCTTGGTTTTAGTTGTTCCATAAACCGCTCGTAAAATATCTGCTGCACCCTGACTTAAAAGAGCCTCTGCAACAGAAACCCCTAAATCTTCGGGGGTGAGGACGGTACTTTGTTTTTCTGTCGTTAATATTTTAGTGCCATCTAAAGAGGCGACTAATCCACGCATCCGTAAACCAATACCATCTACATCAATTTCAGCAAATACTCCAATAGGAACTTGGCAACCGCCTTCTAAGCGATGGTTCATAGCTCTCTCTGCTTTAGCACATGTTTCAGAAGGCTTATGGTTTAGCACTCTAATAATTTTTAGGGTTTCCAAATCTTTTTCAAAAAACTCAATGCCTAATGCACCTTGTGTTACTGCGGGTAAACAAATTTCAGGAGAAATTTCATGGCGAATACGCTCACCTAACCCTAGGCGCATTAACCCTGAAGTCGCCAACACAATGGCATCATATTCTCCAGCATCTAATTTAGCTAAACGCGTCCCTACATTACCTCGCAAATCTTTTACCTCTAAATCTGGGCGAACCGCCATTAACTGAGATTTTCGTCGTAGGCTAGAAGTGCCTAAAATTGCTCCCTGCGGTAAATCCTCAAAAGATTGATACTGATTAGAAACAAAAGCGTCTGTAGGAGAGTGTCGTTCTAAAATTGCTCCCAAAGCAAATCCCTCAGGTAATTCCATTGGGACATCTTTCATTGAATGTACCGCAATATCTGCATCACCAGCCAACATTCTATCTTCAAGCTCTTTGGTAAACAAACCTTTACCGCCAATTTTAGCCAAAGGCACATCTAATATTTTATCTCCTTTGGTGGACATGGGCAACAAAATCACCTCTAGTTTAGGGTGAGCTTGCTCTAACAGGCTCTTAACGAACTCTGCTTGCCAAAGTGCTAATGGGCTTTTACGGGTGGCAATTCTAATAGTTTTTTTCATAGAGATAGCTTTTTATTTTTATAGCATCTTATTTTACCCTAATACCTGTTCAGAAATTGGATATAGACTATTCATTATTTGCTAGGCGTTCGCAAAATACATGTTTTTACCCGCATCCCTGTTTAGAAATTGCAGAAGATAAAAAAAGTATTATAAATGATAGTGATTGTTATTTATCGTAAACTTAAGTATAATTAAAAAAAGTATTGAAAAAGGATGGAGTGCTTTTAGTGAAAATTGAAATTTCAAAAAACCAATTAATTAATATTTTAAAATCAGGCGTGATCTATCCAAGTGATATAAATTGCTTAGATAGCGACACTAAAACCGTACTAAGAGAATTATGCATACAAATGTGTAAGGCAAAAAGCTGTGCAACCTGTCCATCAAGAGAAGGGTGTGAACAGGTAAGCTTTCAATCAGAAAGATTGCCTTTAGTGGTTACAAAAACAGAAGCCTCTCCAGAAATTCACTGATGATTTTGCTTCTCTACTTTATATTTATATTTAGTTATTTTTTATAGGGGTGGTGAAAATAATTGAATGCTGAATTCATGCCCTCAACCATATCATAATTAATTGTGTGGAATTGCAGTGCCTATAATTTATAGCTCCAAACCCCTGCTTAGGTAATCCACTACACCAGAAGTATGTTGAAAACCTGAGACTAATTTATAGATTCGATTAGATACGGCTTCATAATCATGTCTATCTAGTTCTTTAGCCATTTCATCAAACTCTTTTTGTATTTCTTCATAAGGAATATAGCACTCATGAGCACTCATGATTCTTGGATGATTTGTGCCATCAACACTGTCTCCAATTAACAGCTCTTCATACAGCTTTTCACCTGGGCGTAGGCCTGTGTACTTAATTGCAATGTCACCATGACCTTCGCTATCTATAATTTCAAGTCCTGATAACCTAATGATTTTTTTCGCTAAATCTGCAATATTAACAGGCTCTCCCATGTCTAATACAAAGACATCTCCACCCTTGCCCATTGATCCTGCCTGAATTACCAAAGAAGCGGCTTCTGGGATGGTCATGAAATAACGGGTAATTTCTTTATGAGTTACAGTAACAGGTCCACCTTGAGCTATTTGTTTTTTAAATAAAGGAATAACCGATCCAGAAGAGCCTAAAACATTACCAAAACGCACCATGACAAAACGGGTTGCAGGATAAACCTCTTGCATTGCCTGTAAACTCATTTCTGCCAAGCGCTTACTTGCTCCCATAAAATTAGTAGGACGAACGGCTTTATCGGTAGAAATTAAAACGAAGTTCCTTACCTTGTTTTGTGCCGCAACTTTAGCAACAGAGAAAGTACCAAAGGTATTATTTAAAATACCTTCAGCAATATTATGCTCGACTAAAGGCACATGTTTATAAGCAGCCGCATGGTAAATAGTTTCAACCGCATAGCGTGTTATAATAGCAGACAATCTTGCTTCATTTTTCACATCTCCAAGAACAGGAACTAACTCAGTCGAGAGACTTTTTAATAGTAAACTTTCTTTAAGATTATGATTAATCTCATAAAGAGAAAATTCCCCTTGTTCATAAATAATAAGGATTTTAGGAGATTGTTTAAGTACCTGCCTACAAATCTCAGAGCCAATAGAACCCCCTCCACCAGTTACCATAACGACTTTATCGGTAACACACAGGCTTAATAAGTCTTCTTTGGCCTCTACTGACTCTCTTCCCAAAATATCATCGACGCTCACCTCTTTTATGTCTGAAAAAGAAACTTTGCCATCAACAATATCCTTTATGCTTGGCAGGGTAGAAACCTTAACAGGATAGGTCTCGATCCAAGTTAACAATTTTTTTCTATCATAAGATTTTAACGAAGGGATAGCTAATAAAACTTCTTTCACATTAAATCGAGCTATTAATGAGCTTAGGTCATTTTTAGAATAAACTTTAACCGAAGCAATCTTTTGTTGGTATAGGTTTTTTTTATCATCAATAAAAGCGACTACTTTACGACCAGCAACCGTTTCCATCGCTGTCATTAATTGTCTGCCGGATGCTCCAGCACCATAAATAACAACGGAAATAGTATTTTTAGAGCTATTATCAACGCCTGTTAAAATCAAGCGAGCAATGATCCTACTACCAAAAACAAACAACAACGCCATTAACCAAGCAATGATTAAAGCTGAACGAGGAAAAGGCAACCCCAGCATAAAAATGGCGGTTGACCATAACAAAAAAGATAAGGACACTGCACTAAACACAACAAATACAAAGCGATGACTGATATATCTGACTACCGCACGATACAGACCCAAAAGAATGAAAACAGGAATTGCCAATAGTGGCAGTAAAAAAATAGGAACGATATACTCAGAAATAGGCATTGCTATCTCACCCATACGCAACCAAATGGCAAGAATTGCAATAATCAGCAAGCCTGTAGTATCTAAAGAAGTGGATATAAGACGCTTTTTAAGTCTCGAAAGTTCCAATACCTGATTTATTTTTAACACTTAATGAGAGGCTCCACTTCGTTTAAGTGCCTCCTAAAGGAAGAACTTAATAACTAAGATTATTTTATACTGGCTAAACGAGACGATATTTTCACTGCAATTCGTTGCAATAGCTAGCTATTACGCCTCATTTCAG
>CAYLXI010000016.1:0-18712 GCA_964387695.1 uncultured Piscirickettsiaceae bacterium | reverse complement strand
CTTAAATTAAATAGCACCTTAACCATTTAGATTATCATGTATTTATGTTAAATTATCCCCTACTCTTAAATCTTAAAAAGTTACCCGTTATATTATGAAATACTTATTATTATCCCTGTTACTTATCTCACAGTTGTTTATCACGGCAAAAGCCATTGCTTTACCAACGCCACAACATGCCCCTACCCCCCATGTTACTCCCTCAGCGCCTACCATTTCAGCTGAAACTTTCTTACTCATGGATTTTAATAGCGGGCATATCCTTGCATCAAAAAATGCCGATGCACGCGTTGAACCAGCCAGCTTAACAAAAATCATGACAGGGTTTGTCGTTTTCCATGAATTAATAAACGGTAACATCGAATTAACCGATCAAGTCTCTATCTCAAAAAAGGCTTGGAGAATGCCAGGTTCAAAAATGTTTATTGAAGTAGGAAAAAAAGTTTCTGTAGAACATTTAATTAAAGGCATGGTGATTCAATCAGGCAATGATGCAAGCGTTGCCCTAGCAGAACATATTGCTGGCAGTGAAGAGGTTTTTGTTAAACTCATGAATAAACATGCCAAATCATTAGGAATGAACAACACAAACTTTGTAAATTCTACCGGACTGCCACACCCAGACCATTACACGACTGCACAAGACTTATCCACTCTTACACAACAACTTATCATTCAATTTCCCGAAAAATACAAGTGGTACTCACAAAGAAAATTTACATTTAATGGCATTACACAATTCAATCGTAACAGACTTTTATGGCAAGACAAAACAGTCGACGGCTTAAAAACTGGACACACTTCAACGGCTGGTTACTGCCTAATATCTTCTGCAGAACGCAATGAAATGAGGCTTATTAATATCATTTTAGGGGCCAACAGCTCCACCACTCGTATTAGAGAAAGTCAAAAACTACTAAATTATGGATTTCGTTTCTTTGAAACCCATAAAATTTATAGTGGCATGCAACGCCTCAATGATGCTAGAGTTTGGGAAGGTACTCGTAACACTGTTGGCTTAGGAGTCATCGACGACCTATTCATTACCATTCCTCGTGGACAATATAAAAACTTAAAAATTGAGAGTTCTATTAAGCCCAGCTTAACAGCCCCAATATCTCAACTGCAACCCTTAGGAGAATTAACCATTTCTTTAAATGATGAAGTGATTACATCTCAAACAATTGTTGCTTTATCTGATATTGAAGAAGGATCTTTCTTCAAAAAAATAATGGATCAGTTAAAGCAATTAATTAATTCATTTTTTCAAATCTTTGATTAAATTAAACTAGATATAAATTTATATGACACAACAAATTACTTACTTAAACGGCCAGTGGATTCCCATTGAAGAAGCTAAAATCTCAACCCAAGATAGAGGTTTTTTATTTGGAGACGGCGTCTATGAAGTTGTCCCTGTTTATCAGAAAAAATTATTCTATTTTCAAGAACATTTAGATCGCCTTAAAAATAGCTTAAAAGCCACATCTATCCTTAACCCTTTTTCAGATAAGGAATGGTTAGATTTGCTTAACAAGCTCATTAGCAAACATCCTTGGCAAGATCAATACATTTATTTACAAGTCACTCGTGGCATTCAAATGCAAAGAGACCATTTGCCTGCAGAATGCCTAACCCCTTCTATTTATGTCTATACAAACCCTTTAACACCCATTTCAGATTCTATTGTTAAATCAGGTATTAAAGCCATAACTTTGGAAGACATTCGTTGGTTAAATTGTGAAATTAAAGCCATCACCCTTCTACCCAACATTATGATGAAACTGGCTGCAAAACAACAATCTGCTGATGATGCCATCTTAATTGACCGAGATGGATGGGTTTGCGAAGGCACTGCAAGCAATCTATTTATTGTTAAAGATAATATCTTACTCACCCCTCCTAACAGTCATAAAATTTTACCAGGCGTTACCCGTTTGGTTATTGAACAAATAGCTAGAGCACAGAAAATGACTCTTACAGAAAAGAACTTAAAACAATCTGATTTAGAGTCCGCTGATGAAATTTGGCTAACCAGTTCAACTAAAGAAGTTTTGCCTGTCACCCAATTAAATGAACGGCCCGTTGGCAGCGGTATTCCAGGCCCTTTTTGGCAAACAATTCGTAAACATTACCAAGAACATAAACTCAAACTTATTTGTAACCCCAAATCCCTCTGAAATATATCTTTTTTATATTTAAAATGGGGGTTTAACACTTTAGGAATCGCTTAATAACTAAGGTTAGAATTAGGCTGAGAAAAACGAGTCGCTATTTGTGCTAAAATGAGGCGTAATAGCTAGCTATTGCAACGAATTGCAGTGAAAATATCGGCTCTTTTAGCCAGCATAAAATAATCTTAGTTGTTAAGTGCTTCCTTAAATTTACTAAAAAATTATAAAATAAAACATGACTCAAGACCTACATCGCCCAGAAAATGAATCTTTAATTGAATTTCCTTGCTATTACAACTTTAAAGCTATGGGAAAAACTTCAGACAATTTTATTAACACTTGCTTTGACATTGCTAACAAATACGACAAGAAAGTCACTCGTGGTCAAATAAAAGTAAAAAATTCTAAAGGAAATAAATTTATCTCCGTCACAATTCCCGTTTATGTCACTTGCTTAGAACAGGTGCATGGTATTTATGCCGATTTAAAAATCCACCCAGAAGTTTTAATGACACTTTAACTAAAACATGATTATTAAAAACCTTGGCTTGCAACCTTATAAGTCCACTTGGCAAGCCATGAAAAACTTCACTTTAGAACGATCTGAACAAACTCCTGATGAAATTTGGTTAGTGCAACATCCTGCTGTTTTTACACAAGGCCTTAATGGCAAGCCTGAGCATATTCTGCAATCTTCATTAAATATCCCTATTATTCAAACGGATCGAGGTGGACAGGTTACTTTTCATGGTCCCGGTCAACTCATTGCCTATATATTAATAGACTTAAAGCGAGCTAAGATAGGGGTTAGGGAACTTATACATGCTCTTGAAAATATAATCATTCAACTTCTTTCAAACTATAAAATAGACAGCGAGGCTAAAAAAGAAGCTCCTGGAGTTTATGTAAATCAACAAAAAATTGCATCTCTGGGTTTAAAAATACGCAAACATCACACTTATCATGGACTGTCACTTAATATTAATATGGATTTAGCCCCCTTTAAGTTAATCAACCCTTGTGGGTTAAAAAACATGCAAATGACCCAAGTCAAACACCACATAAAAGATATTGATTTTGATCAAGTTAAAAATAAACTGACTGAACTATTAATTCAGTACTTTAAAAAACCTTTATAATACATCCAATGAACAATCCTCACTATCAAGAAGTTTCTTTAGATGCCTTAACTCTAAGCCCTTTAAAAGCTAGAAATAAAGCGATGTCTAAAGGAGAATACAAAACAAGGTCTCTTAAAAACCACTTAAAGTCAACAGAACCAAAACTTAAAAAACCCCGCTGGATTAAAGCAAAACTTCCTTCTTCTAAACATATCGGACGAGTAAAAGAATTAAAAGCTATTTTAAGAACTCAAAGCCTCAATACCGTTTGTGAAGAAGCTTCCTGCCCTAATTTAGGAGAATGTTTTGGTAATGGTACTGCAACTTTTATGGTTATGGGACATATCTGTACTCGAAAATGTCCATTTTGCGATGTGACGCATGGTCGTCCAAATCCATTAGAAAAAGAGGAGCCTCAACTACTCTCTGAAACCATTGAAGCCATGAAACTCAACTATGTCGTAATCACCTCCGTTGACCGAGACGATTTACGCGATGGCGGAGCCCAGCATTTTTTAAATTGTGTTAAAAATATTCGCCAACAAACCCCTAAAGTAACTATTGAAACCCTAGTGCCTGATTTTAAAGGCCGCTTAAGCGTTGCTCTAGAGATACTAATTCAAGCACCCCCAGATGTACTCAACCACAACTTAGAAACCGTGCCTCGTCTCTATACAGAAGCACGACCTGCTGCTAGCTATCAAGGCTCTTTAGACTTACTAAAACGATTTAAACAAATGTCTCCTAAAACAATGACCAAATCAGGATTAATGGTTGGATTAGGTGAAACGATGGAAGAAATTTTACAAGTGATGCAAGACTTAAGAAAACACCATGTTCAAATGCTAACGGTTGGACAATATTTACAACCCAGCGATTTTCATCTTGCCGTTAAACGCTACTGGACACCAGATGAGTTTTCTGAAGTCAAACAAAAAGGAATTGAAATGGGATTCACTCACATAGCATCAGGACCCATGGTTCGCTCTTCTTATCATGCAGATTTACAAGCCGAAGGAAAGTTTAACTTTTAAAAAATACATGAACACTATTCAAAGATTTTTATTTAAAGACTTAAACATTCGAGGCCAGCATTTAAAAATTAATCAAGCATGGCAAGAACTAATTAAAGACCGTGGCTATCCCTGTGTGCTTAAAAAACTACTTGGTGAATTAACGATTTTATCCATTATGCTAGCGAATGGAATGAAACATACTGGTAAAATCACCCTGCAAGTACAGGGTCAAGGCCCTGTAAACCTGTTGGTTGTTGAAGTAACCCATGAATTAAAATTACGCGGTGTGGCTAAAACTAACCAAAAAATTACCCAACAAATAACCGCAGACCAATTATTAGGCAATGGTAAAATTCTAGTTACCTTAGAAAACACTCAAACAGACACACTTTTTCAATCTTATGTTGAACGAACCGAAAGCTCTTTAATTGAATCTTTTGAAAACTTTTTTAGTCAGTCAGAACAACTGCCAACCAAACTTTGGATAGCCTCTGACGAACTAAGCCTTTCTGGCGTTATGATTCAAAAATTGCCTGATAGTAACTCGATAGACCCAGATGGTTGGAATAGAATTACATCACTCACCACGACCATAACTAATGAAGAGCTTTGCAATCTAGAATCCAAAGAATTATTGCATCGTTTATTCCACGAAGAAGTTCTTGAGATATTTGAATCTTTAAAAATTAAATATCATTGCCCGCAAGATAAGAAAAAAATAGAAAACATGATTTTAGCTCTGGGTGAAGAGGAAGCAAAAAAAATCTTAGAAGAGCAGGGAGAAATAGTCATTCACAATGACATTTGTAACTTTCACTTGCGTTTTACTAAAGAAGATATTACTCGTATATTTAAAAAAATTAATATCGCAAATATCTGCACTTGCCCTAAATCACTCTAAATAGGTATTTTAGCCTGTAAATAGAGCCTGTCCCACATTCTGGGTAAACCACTATTTCAGTTTTTTAATTCGTTCTTGAGGGCTAACCACATCTGTTAATCTAACCCCAAATTTATCATTAATAACCACCACTTCTCCATGTGCAATAAGAGTGCCATTGACCAATAAATCTAATGGCTCTCCTGCCAATCTATCCATTTCAATAACCGATCCTTGGGTGTAAGACAATAAGTTACGGATAGATATTTTAGTTCGGCCGATTTCTAATTGTAAAGTAACAGGGACATCTAAAAGAACATCTAAATCTACCTTTTCTTTGCTGTCTCCCCTACTGGATTTTAATGCATCAAGTGAAGCCGAATCCATTTTTTCACTGGTATCACCCTCTGGGGTTGATTCTGTTTCTGCTTGCTCATTTAAGGCTGCTCCCCAAGGATCTTCTTCAGAAGAAAGCTCTGACTCTGCTTGCTCATCTAGAGCCTCTCCCCATGCACTTAAATCATCTTCTTCACTCATCAAACCATTCCTTCACATTTTCAACCATCCTTTCCTGATAGGCAGGGTGGCGTACAATCTTTTCAATTTTAACCGCTTTTTTAGAATTACTTTCTCCTAATTTACCTCTAACAAAAGTAATCCCCTCAGCCTTAACTGAAACTTCTTTAGGCATTTCAATCGGAATAACATCTCCTTTCTCCATATGCATTAAATCAGAAACGCTCATGGTTACTTCTAGTAAATTAACAGAAACTTCCACTTCAATATTTTTAGATTCTTCTTTCAAGGTACGCGCCCAGCGATTATCAGATTCTCCTTGTAGATTAGACATTCCTTCTTCAAGCTTATCTCTCACTGGCTCTAGCATTGCATAAGGCATAACTATGTCAATACGCCCTTCAACCCCCTCAAATCTAACATTAATTGGGCTAACCACAATCATGTCTGTTGCATCAACAATACTAACAAACTTAGGATTCATCTCCGAGTGCATATACTCTATGTCAATATCCATAACGGGTGCCCAAGCTTTATACAAATTTAGTGCTGCAATGTCTAATACACTTCGTACCATTGACATTTCAACTGGTGTATATTCTCGCCCTTCAATTTTAAAAGGCAACAAACCTGTTCCACCAAAATACATGTCTACTGCAGTAAATATAAGCTTTGAATCTAATGTAAATAAAGATACTCCATTAAGTGGATTGATACGATAAAGATTTAAGCTCGTTGGAACAAAAAGATTACGTAAATAATCAATCATTTTAATGATTCTAACTTCATTAGCAGTCACTTCAACACTAGACATAATCATTTCATTAAAATGTCGTTGAAACCCTCGTGCAAAGCGTTCATTAATAATATCTAAAGCGGGTAAGCGTCCACGAACAATCCGTTCTTGGTTAGTAAAATCATAAGATTTTGCAGAGGTGTTATCTGTATCATCCCCTCCTTCTATTTCAACATCTCCCTCACCCATTCCGCGAAGAAGTGCATCTACCTCATCTTGACTTAAAAGATCATCCATTCAAGTAACCTATAAAACCTATTGCATTACAAATCGAGTCATATACACACCTTCAAGAAGATCTGGATAAATATTATGCTTAGACAATACATTACGAGACACTTCTAAAATATCTGCTCGAAGTTTATCAGGTCCATCTGCGGTGTCAAGATCACTAAAGCGTTGTTTTCTTAACAGCCTTTGAATATCATTTTTTAAAATGGGTCTTAAATGTTCCATCTCACCATTTTCTCCAACAATCTGAGGATAATAAGACATAAATTTTAAATCAACTGCCAAAAATTTAGCCTGACCTTCTCCATAAAAATTCACAACAAACTTATCCATTGCAAAAAAACTTGGAGGTGATCCTGCAACAGGCGCGTCAAACTGTTTATATGTTTCAGGAACATCTATCGCACGAGATTTTTCAGCGCCATGTTCTGCATTGGCATGATACTCTGGCGTATCCGCTGCATTTCGTTCATCACCGCTTAACATCAAAAAAGCTAAAACCACAACGCCAACTAACAATAAAACAATAATAACAGCCAAAGCAATAACTAAACCTTTGCCGCCCTTTTTTGGCACTTCTTGAATGTCTTCTTCAGGCATATTTTTTCTCCTGTTTAAAATATCAGACTTAGTCCCTGCTTAGAAACTGGAACATAGCAGCAGACCTTGCTCTTTATCTCCAGCTTCTAAGTTAGCGATTAGGGAAGCACTTAAGAAATCGCTTAACAACAAAAATAATCACAATTACTAAAGGCGTATTCTACCCAAGGAAACATGTAATAACTAAAGTTATTTTAATTATTAAGTGTTTCCCTTATACAGCCCTTTAATGAATACCTAACCCTATTTAATTTTTAACGGCATTGAACAAAGCTTTTTGTGCCAATTTAAGCTGGCTAACATTATCTACAATTTCATGTAAAAACTCACTCACTTTCTTTGCTTGCTCTTGAGTAGATTCTACTTTAGCTTGCCCACCTTCCATAACCAAAACGGCGTTTCTAGCTCTTTGCTGCAATTCTTCAATAATTTTTTGAATTTCGGTCGTCGCTTGCTGAGTTTTACCAGCCAATATTCTAACCTCATCTGCTACCACGGCAAACCCTCGACCATGTTCTCCTGCTCTGGCCGCCTCTATTGCTGCATTTAACGCTAATAAATTTGTTTGCTCGGCGATGTCTCTAATTAAAACTAATACTGTTCCTATGTTACTACTATCTTCTTCTAAAAGTTTAATAACACCAGAGGCTTCAGAAACCTCTTCAGTCAAACCAGACACATCTGAAATAACTTGGCTAGCTGAGCTCATACCAGAAGATGAATTTAAGTTCATTTGATCCACAACAACATTCAACTCATCTGCCAAACCACGCACTTTTGAATAATCACAATCAACTGTCTCAGGAGTATGCTTACTTGCCTCCGATACTTGAGCATAGGCATTAGCCAAGGTTTCATTAAGTTCTTCAATCTGATTTTCTAACCCTGTTACTTTAAGATTTAATTGGTTAATACTGGATTCTTTTTCGTCTATTTTATCCCCGAAATTAACAAGTAACAAATTAATAGATTTTAAAAGTTGAGGATCTGTTTTATCAGATGATATACCTCGACCAAAGCTCCCTGAAGCCACCAATTTATCTAAGTCTTCAGCTAAAGCAGATTGTTCACAAATACCTGAGTTGTTACACCAAAACAAATAAACCATTGCCCCTACAACCACAGCAGTAATTAAGACAGCCATCACAATAAATCCTGCTATGGGAACTCCTATGATACTTTCACTTGCCATGGCTGGTGTGGATAAAACGCCTACACTTAAAGCTAAATATAATCGTCCAAACTTCATTTTTAATTCCTTTCTATACATAATAATCAACTAGGTTATCAGTTTTCGTTACTAAAACAGTGGGTTTTTCATCTAATTCTTCACCCGTAGAAAGATTTTTATCTCCTACTGCATTGAATATTGCTTCGTCTTTTTGGTTTTGTTCAAATTGTTTTTGATCCGTCATATCTAAAGATCCAAAGTTAATTCCTGCCTGATCCAGCATTTCTTTTAGCTTTGGCAAGGCACTTTCCATTGCTTCTCGAGTAACCGCTTGTTGGGCATACATAGAAACATGCAGTTGCTGATCTTTATCCATACTTAATTTAATTTGTACCGGACCCAGTTTTTCAGGATTTAACATGATTTTAGCTTCTTGAATTTGGTTGTTGGCCATCACAACAATTTTTTGCCCTAATGCTTGCCCCCATTGAGGATGACGAACTGGCGTATTAATAGACTGTAATCCAATAAGAGACAGCATGGCTCGTTTATCAGAAGGTGAGCTTATATCGCCAATTAAACTAGAAAGCTTCTCTTTATCTCCAGATGTTTCTATACTTTTTGCGGCAAGCTTCTCATCAAGCATTTGTGACTTAAGCTGTTGTTGCTGCTCTTGAGACAGTATCATTTGATTGTATTGCTGAGATTGAGACTGCCCACCTGATGAATTAAAACCCGCTTGGGTTGATGTTGTCATAGAACTGGATGCTGAATTTACTCCCCAAGAAGTTGTATTTTCAGTTTTATCAGATTTTTCAGCCCTAGCCATTATAGTATCTGTTGTCATGACGGGTGGAACCAGTCCTTTTGAATCGACCTCTACTTTATTTTCTATGGTATCAGTCGAGTCAACCCTATTTAAATGATAAAGGTCTTCAGAACCTCCAGAACCTCCAGAACCTCCAGAACCTTTTAGGCTAGCTTGATTTAACGAAGGTGAACCTACTAAAATATCGGCTTTCTCAGAGGTTAATTTTGTGGCTAAACTTATCTGCTCTGGAGCACTCAAAATGCTCATAACAGAAATGTCATCTAACTCCTCATAAACATCAGGAATTTCTACACTCGAACTCACTAGATCTGATGAAGCTAAATTATTTTCCTGTTCAGAAATCAATTCTAAAGCCATTGGATCAACAAAATCTTTTTCTTTTGGTACAGATAAATTTACCAGGCCTGGTAAATCCAAATCATCTTCCTGCTTAGGAGTTAATACTGATACAATTGGTTTAATAACATCTAAATCAGTTAAATCAGTATTTTTTTCGTCTGCTAGTAGAGTAAATGCCTTAATGGGTTCAAAAACTTCATTTCCCGTTGAAAGCGACAGTTGATTAAGAACCATCGTTTCAGAAAAACCTTCTGAACTTTTCATGGTCAAAATAAAATCCTCTAAGGGCTTATCAGGCTTTACAAGACTTGACCCTAAAGGATATTGCTTAGGCATTGAATCCATAAGCTCTGAAAAACCCTTAGCTGGTTTCGGCAAAGATTGCCGATCAGCATCCGCAAGATATCCAGTTAACACTGAGCCCTGGGCTTTTACAAAAGGTTGCGTGACTCTATTCTCTTCTAGCATAAGGTTCTTCTTAAGATTCCTAAGGGCGTATATAACAACCTCAAAGCAACATGCAAGCCAAAAACTAAATACTACTTTATTTGCGGCGAATAAATTGCAAAGACGACAAATCATCTAATATTTTCTGCTCTTGTCTTTCTAAAAAAACAGTGTTCTTTTTTTTAATCTTATCAAACAAACTCTGCATGGCTTTTAAGCGCGAACGCTTTTCCGTCCAATTTTCTTCGGCTTTATTAACAATTTCACTCATCTCTATAATTTTTTTACTTTGTGCAACAATAGCCGAGTTTAACTTGTCTAAAAAAGATTGGGTGGTTTGCAATTGAATGGGCATTAAAGACAAACCCTGATGATTGATCTTATTAACATATTCCTGTAAATATAGAGTTAAAGAACTGTGTTGTTGCTGATGCTCTGCCAGTTGATTCCTAAGGACTGACAAAGTTTCTAAAGCCTTATTTAGCTCTACTTGAGATAAATCAACCAACATCTCTATTCTTTCCAAGCGAGATTTCATTATAAAATAGAGGCTTTAAGAGCTTGTAAACTATGCTCTACTGTAAATTTATCTTGTATTTCTTGAGATAAAAAAACATTTAATTGAGGAAACTTCTCAATAGCTTGATCTATATCTGGATTAGAACCTTTTCGATAGGCTCCTACAGAGATTAAATCATGATTTTGCTGATAGATGGCATAAATCTTTTTAAATATTCTTGCCAGCTGCAATTGTTCAGAACTAACAATATCCACCATAACCCGACTAATCGAAGACTCTACATCAATGGCTGGATAGCGTCCTGAATCTGCTATGGTACGAGAAAGCACTATATGACCATCTAAAACTCCTCTAGCAGAATCTACTACAGGATCAGCTTGGTCATCTCCCTCTGCCAAAACAGTATAAATTGCTGTAATAGATCCTTGATTTTTTGTACCATTTCCAGCCCGTTCAACCAGCTGCGGAAGCTTGGCAAAAACAGAAGGAGGATAACCCTTACTAGCAGGGGGTTCTCCTATTGCCAAGGCAATTTCTCTTTGTGCTTGAGCAAAACGGGTTAAAGAATCCATCAACAATAAAACATTCTTGCCTTGATCTCTAAAATATTCTGCCACAGCAGTGGCCAACATAGCACCATGTAATCGCATAAGCGGCGGATCATCTGCTGGAGTTGCCACAACCACTGAACGCTTTAAACCTTCTTTACCTAGGTTATTACGCACAAAATCGTTAACCTCTCTACCTCGCTCTCCTATCAAACCTACAACCACAATATCTGCATCGGTAAATTTTGTCATCATGCCAAGCAATACACTTTTTCCAACCCCTGTTCCCGCCATTAAACCAATTCTTTGCCCTTTTCCAAGAGTTAGCAAACCATTAATTGCTTTAACCCCAACATCTAAAGGTTCTTCAATAGGATTTCTAAGTAAAGGGTTTATTCGCCTTCCATTGAGTGGCACTTCAGATTCTGTAATCAGCACTCCCAGTCCATCTAGTGGCTGCCCTGAACCATCTATGACTCTGCCCAACATAGAATCACCCACCCCTACCTTAATTCCGCCTTCAACAGGCAAAACTTTAGTATTTGGTTCTAAGCCATGCACATCACCAATTGGCATTAAATAAAGGCGATCATTATTAAACCCCACCACCTCTGCTTCAACAGGTGGTAGATGATTAGACAAAATTTGACAACGAGAACCAATGGGGGCATAAGTTCCCACAACTTCCAGCGTCATTCCAACCATACGAACCAAGCGACCTGCCACTTGCAAACACGGGGGTTCTGGTATCTGTGCATATAAAGCCTTAGATTCTGCCAATAAAGTTGATTGAAGCTTCTTTTGGTAACTAAGCATCAGTCAATTTCTGCTGAACGCACTTTTGCGGTGGTGCCTACATTTTGTTTAGATTCTTTAGCAGAATTTTCTAGGTTATGAGCAGATTTATCTACACTTAAACGGCTATTTCTAACTTGAATTTGATCTGATGTTTTTGATAAAAAGTCTGCCAGTTGGTCCTGCCAAATACTCTCTACAACAGAAAAATCTTGCTTGACTCTACAAGAACCTACGGGGATAACAGGATTAGATTTTAACTGCCAGTTTTGAGAGAAATCTTGTTGATATTTATCCAGTATTGCAATATCTTTTGGGTTCAGTTCAATATTCAATAAAACCGTTTCTTCAGGTAGCATTTTTATCGCTCCTTGAACGGCCTTAAGAATCCAATTTTCGTCTTTAGATATTTTATCTTTAATAAATTTTTCAGCAATTTCTAATGATAAATCAGCAAAAGATTGAAGCACTTTATCTTCAATATTTTTAAATGGTCGTTGCATAAAAGACCATAAATCTTCTAGTCTTTTCACCAAAGAACCTAATGCTTCTTTTTCTATTTTTTCAGTTTTTTCTAAGGCTTGTTTTTTACCTAACTCTAACCCTTGTTTAAAGCCCACCTCATAACCTTCTTGGTGAGCTTTTTCAAAAGTTTCTTTTTTTAACAATGTCGTTTGACGAACAAGCTCTGGCTCTGCCTCTCGCCGCATATTTTCTAGTACATCAGAACGAATCTTCTGTATTTTTTTAACTTCATCCTGCTTTAAGTCAGAAAAGTGCCACGCTTTAATTTCTGGCTCACTCACTTCTTCAGCACGAACTAATTTAGCATGAGGTATTTCTTCTTTCTCCTTCTCTGTGTTGATGTTTTTCTTTGAAATAGACACCTAGACAAACTCCTCTCCACCACCTGGCATCATAATTTTATCTTCATCTGCCAAGCGACGCACTGTTTGAATAATAGCTCGCTGTGCATCTTCTACATCACTGAGCTTAACTGGTCCAGACATTTCAAGTTCTTCTCTCATCATCTCTGCTTGGCGTTTCGACATATTACCCAAGAATAAATCTGTCATTTCTTCATCGGCACCTTTTAGAGCCACTTTTAACACATCATTTGGTACATCACCTAAAATAGCCTGAATACCACGACCATCAATGCCAGAAATATCCTCAAAGACAAACATTTTATCTTGAATAGCTTTACTAATATCATCATGTTCAATGGCAATAGTGTCTAAAATACGAGAATCTAGACCGCCACCCACTAAGTTAAGAATTTCTGCTGCTTTTTTCTCTCCACCAATGGTGGTTAATTTTCCACCTGCACCATCACTAGAAGCCGCCTCAAGCACATCATTTAAATCAAATAAAGCACGGGGTTGAATGGTCGTTAGGGTTGCAATACGGTAAATAACTTCATCTTGAAAACGCTCAGGAATACCTTCTAAAACCTCCGCTGATAGGTCTGGATCAAAGTAAGATAAAATAATTGCAACCACTTGAGGATGTTCGTTTTTTAACATATTTGAAATGGTTAATGGATGCATCCACTTAAGAGCTTCCAAACCCTTTACTTGATCCCCAAGCATTGCCGCTTCCATTAAGCCACCACCGCCATCTCCTAGAGCATCCACCATTAAGGACTGTGCATATTCAGCTGGGTTAATGCCTAAAGCATCTTCACCAAGCTCTTCTAAAAACTTTTTCATTACAATATGAATATCAGAATGCGTTACATCCTCCACCCCTGTCATTGCAGTACCAATTTGCTGCACTTCGCGAGGGTTTAAATGCTTTAACACCTTGGAAGCTGTATCTTTTCCTAAGGATAAAAGTAATATAGCGGCCTTATCTAAACCAGCAAGATCTTTTTCTTCGCTTACTTCTTCAATGTCCGTATCTGGCATATTTATACTCCTTCCTGCAGCCATTGCTTAATAATATGAGCCGCTAATTTAGGGTCTGATGCCACGATTTTTTTGACCTTATCAACAAGATCTTGATCTGCTTGAGAGGTTTCTTGAATTTCTTCTGCTGCTTGTTCCACACCTTCATTCATCTTCTCAAGTGCTTTTGAAATTTCATCCGTATTTTCAAGCGATTCATCGTCTTTTGCCACTTCATCAGGGTATTCAAGAAAGCTTTCTTCTTTTTTCGATAAATCTCTAAACATCGGCCGAATCACAGCGAAAATAATAATCAATACAGCCAATCCTGCTAAGATTTGTTTCACTACATCCCAAAACCAAGGCTGTTCCCAAATTTGAGGGGCAACGAACACATCTTCAACTTCTTGAATAAAGGCGGCATTAACCACACTTAAGGTGTCACCCCGTGCTTCATCTAAGCCAACAGCATCCATAACTAACTGACGATACTTTGATAACTCTTGCTCTGTCAAAGGAACTCTAACTAAATTGCCTGCCTCATCTGTTAATAACTTATCATCTACCACTACAGCAACAGATAAACGCCTGATAGAGCCCACTGCGGTTTTAATGTGACTAACGGTTCTATCTATTTCATAATTTTTTGTCATTTGAAATTTTGAGTTTTTTACATTAGGGTCTGCACCAGGATTATAACTTTCTTCAGGAGCTAAGCCAGCTCTTGGGGGTTGGTTAGTTAAGGATCCAGGAATGCCTCCTGCTGGCTCATGTCGATTAATTTCTTTGATCTCTTGCTCAGAACGAATGGCTGCAGGATCGGGATCAAAATTTTCACGCGTTTTTTCTTGTTGAGTAAAATCAAGCTCTGCTGTAACTTGTGCTCTTACATTACTCGCACCTCCCAAAATAGGAGATAATAAATTAATAATTCTACCTGACAAGGTATTTTCAACGGTTCTAGTATATTCAAGTTGCTTAAGGCTCATGTGAGTTGAACTAGATGTAGTACGGCTGTCATCTGTCAATAGATTGCCCTGCTGATCTACCACCGTAACATTTTTAGTTTTCAAGTTAGGAATACTAGAAGCCACTAAATGCACAATTGCATTGACCTGTTGCGGATCTAAAGAACGACCTGAATGCAACTGCACAACAACCGATGCAGTGGGTTCTTGCACTCTTCTAACAAAAACAGAACGCTTGGGCATTCCTAGCATTACTCTGGCAGATCTCACCGAGTTAATAGAGGCAACAGACATGGCTAATTCACCCTCTAAAGCTCTGTGAAAACGCGTTAACTCTTTAAATTGAGAGATGCCATAACCCTGCTCAATATCTAAAAGTTGATAGCCTTTCACGGCTTGCTTAGGAAAGCCTTGTGCTGCAAGCTTTAAACGCAAAGCATGAACTTGATCCATTGGCACTAAAATAGCACCAGAGGTTTGATCTAATCTATAAGAAACTTGACCTTGCTCAAGAGTTTGGATTACTTCAGTCATATCTTGAGGATTCATACTGCCAAATAACAGACCGTAATTAGTTGCTTGAGACCAAATGACAATCCCTACCGCTAGGGCAAGGGTTGCAGCCAAAGCAATAACCAAGCTAACTTGTTTGGCAACTGGAAGAGTGCTAATGTTTTTTAAAAAAACCGAACCTTCTGGCTGAGGTTTTGAATTTATACTTGGGTCAAAAGAAGGTTGAACAGACATAGTTTATAGTCTCGTTAAATAGGCATACGTGCGACTTCTCTATAGGCTTCAACCAGTCTATTTCTGACTTGTGTCATTGCCTGAAAAGATAAGCTTGCCTTTTGGGCTTGCAACATCACTTCTGTTAAATCAATATCCTTTCCCTTTTCAAAAGCCGCCCTCATATCACTAGATTTATTTTGCTCTTTAGTTACTGCATTAATTGAGTTGGTTAAGATATCTGAAAATTTTTCTGAACTCGCCGCACCTTTTTCAACCTCTTGAGGTGAAACAGGACGAGAGGCTGCCTCTGCCGCAAGGCTTCGCATTTGGAGCAATAAACTTTGGGTATCAATGCTGTTATTCATGTTTTTGCTAAACTCTCTAAAAATATTTGGGGGTCTGTTCTTTTCATTATGACACATTTCTGACACAACAACAGGATTTTTAGCAATTCGTATGCCAATAAAAATCAAGGAATATCAAGCCCTTCTTCTTTTAATTTCGCAATTTTATAACGCAAAGTTCTCGGGCTAATATTTAAAGCTTCTGAGGTTTTTTGCCTATGCCCCTCAAAACACTTTAATGTTTCAATAATTAACTGGGTTTCTCGTGCTTTTAAATCTAGAGTTGGCACAGTATCACTGACTAGACTTACTTCAATGCCTTCATCTTTTAAAGTTTTTTTAGCATGATCATCAGCAAGACCAGAAGGCGTTTTAACACTCCATACATCATCTAAAATAATATCTTGTTCTTGAATGCTATCACCAGACATCATCACTAAAGCTCGTTGAATCACATTATCTAGTTCACGAATATTACCGGGCCAAGAATACTGAATTAACTTTCTCATCGCTGGAGCTGACAACATAGGTTCAACGCGTAAACGTCCACAATGACGGTGCAACAGCCTTTCTGCTATTGCTGCAATATCTTTGGGTCTTTCTTTTAACAAAGGAAGACGTATAGGAAAAACATTTAAACGATAAAATAAATCTTCACGAAATTTACCTGCCTCAATCGCTTTCTTTATATCAATATTAGAAGCACTTAAGATCCTAACATCTAAATTAATCATTCTGGTACTGCCAATTCTTTCTACTTCTTTTTCTTGCAATACTCTTAACAACTTTGCCTGTAAATCTGGATTCATCTCACCAATTTCATCTAAAAATATTGTCCCCCCTTGAGCCTGCTCAAACTTACCAGGCATGGCTTTCATTGCCCCCGTAAAAGCTCCTTTTTCATAGCCAAACAAGACTGCTTCTAACATATTTTCAGGAATTGCTGCACAATTAATTGCAACAAACGGCTGTTTATTTCGCTTAGATTGATTATGAAGATATCTAGCAAGAACCTCTTTACCTGTTCCGCTTGCCCCTAAAATCATCACGCTAGTTTGGCTTGATGCGACTTTCTTAGCCATTGCTTTTAATTGAATGGTAGAGGGGTCAGCCACAACAAAATCATCTGCACCAGAAGCATCTCTATTAAAGTAAGTTTTTGCTTTTTCAACCAGAAGACTGGCTTCAAATGGCTTCAAAATATAATCCACCGCACCCGCCTTCATTGCCTCCACCGCTTGCTCAACCGTGCCATAAGCTGTCATTAAAACAATTGGTAAATAAGGTTTAATCGCTCTAATCCGTATCATCAGTTCATAGCCACCCATACCATCCATGCGAATATCTGTAAAAACCATACCTATTTCATCATCTAGGGCAACGAGAGCCTCTTCAGCACTTCCCACGCTTAAAACTTCAAACTCACTCATCTCCAGAGTATCGGCTAAAGCCTCTTTTAGTTCTAAATCATCTTCCACAACCAATATTTTTGCTAAACTCATTCTAACCCTTCCTGCTTAAACAACGGCAAGCTTATTCCAAATGTTGCACCACTTCCTTCTACTGAACTCACCCAAGACTCACCATTGTGTGCTTCAGCAACAGACCTAACAACTGCCAGACCAAGCCCTGTACCTCTTGCTCTATTGGTATAAAAAGGTTCAAACACTTTATCTTGCAAGTCTTCAGATAATCCAGGACCTTCATCAACTATCATAACATCCACCCTGCCAGGCAACCCCTTAGCAACCTTAACCGTTACTTTAAAGTCAAGATCACAATAGTCTTCGCAAACATTAACCGCATTATCAATTAAGTTTTGTAATGCTGTTAACAGAGCGTCTAAATCTCCCATAATTACCAGGTCTGGTATATTTTTAGGAAACAATATCGTCACTTGGCTAGATTTTTCGGTTATTTCAGAAGAATGCTGCAAAGATTCAAGTAAACATTTCATTGAAATTTCTTGATCATGAACTCGACCCCCTTTCGCATATTGCAACATATCTTTAACCAATGAATCTAGGTGCTTTAGGCTTTTTAACGATTTGGATACCGATTTTTGTTGCTGCTCATAAGTTAGTTGCTTGCCATCCATTTGAGAGGTATAAAGCAAAGCAGAAGATAAAGGGGTTCGAATTTGGTGAGCTAAGGAGGCTGCCATATCTCCTAATGAACTCAATCTTTGATGGCGTGCAACATGACTTTGTAAATCTTTAGCAGCAGAAACATCTTGAATAAGCAATATTTTACCTAAGCTTGAAGGGTCATAATGCTCTTGCTCTACTCTTAGTGGAGAAGAAGATAGTTGATAACACACTTTGTCATGCGTAAAAAATTCACCTGCATTATTTTTCATTAAAAATACATTATCCACCACCACGCTCCATAAGCGATTAACGGCATCTTTTCCTAAAATACTTTCAGCTCCAGGGTTCATTTCAACAACAACCCCTTGAGGATTTAACACAATAACTCCAGCAGGCAGTAAATTTAACAACTGCTTTAATCTATCAGAAACACGCCGTTTTTCTTGACCCGATGCAACCAAACGAGCTTGAAGCTCTACAACTTGAGATTGCAAGGCTTCATAGGCAAGCGTAAGGTGAGAGGAGGTTTGATTAAACAACTCAAAGGCTTCTTCTAGCTCTGCTAATCGTTGTTGCTCGACCCTTGTTAATGCACTACTCATAGCACCCCCTATTGACTCAATTTAAACTTGCGTATTTTTTCTACAAGCGTCGTGCGATTAGTTTGTAGTAACTTAGCGGCCTTAGAAACATTACCGTCGGTCTT
>CAYLXI010000015.1:0-19650 GCA_964387695.1 uncultured Piscirickettsiaceae bacterium | reverse complement strand
AAATAATATAAAAAATAATATAAAAAATAATAAATTAGTCATGACTAACTTTTAGTTTGTCGTAGTTTAATCTTTTTTTACTGGAAAAACAAATTTTTCTTCTTAACCGAGGGTTTGCTACAATCTTCTAAATTCAAATTTATAATAATTGCGATAGCAGTGCGAACTTAATTACTAAAAGGATAAATAATATGCGAGAAATCATTACCACCGACAAAGCTCCACAAGCAATAGGAACTTACTCCCAAGCTATAAAAATAGGTAATACAGTTTATCTATCGGGACAAATTGCCTTAATTCCTGAAACCATGGAAATGCAACAAGGAGATATTTCAGAGCGAATTCATCTAGTTTTTAAAAACCTAACCGCTGTATGTGAAGCCGCTGGTGGAAGCTTACAAGATATTGCAAAACTCAATATTTTCTTAACAGATATGAGTCACTTTACAACCGTGAATGAAATTATGGCTCAATATTTTGAACAACCCTATCCTGCCAGAGCGGCGGTTGCGGTTAAGCAACTGCCAAAAGATACTGATGTAGAGATGGATGGTGTGATGGTTTTATCCCGCATCCCTGTTTAAAAACTGGATATAGAGTGCTATCGCTTGTTCACTAGGAGTTTGTAAAAAATCTTAGTCTCATCCATTAGGTTAGGCGGGCATTTTTTGCAAATGCATAGTGGGCAAGGGGTGGTGCTATATGCCAACTTTATAAGCAGGGATGTGGGTTTATCTTCATATTAGAGTTTTATGGGCTTGTCCCGTATTTTGTGTAAACAGCATCTATGATAAACGCTTTCTCAATATTTTAGATGCCGTTACCATATTAGCTAAATGGCCAAGTGTATATTTAGACCTTTTAAATTCCTTTGATGAGCAACCATTAAAAAAATTGCAAGGACACCATCTAGACTTGGTTATAACTTCTAGGCCTTAAAGTATATGCAGAAATGAATTTTGAAGCTTTGCTTAGTTATAAATTGGTTGCAGTATTGCTTCTAGAGTAGATTTAATCCAAAATAAATGGTTAATTCAAAGCCAGCCAGATTTTTATCGCCTACCAATCAAGAGTCTTGGTAAATATGGTTTGTGGTCAACTCTTTACGCCGCAACGCTTAAAAACCAACATCACCAGACTTATATTCAAGATTTCATCCAACAGGTTGCAAATAAAATGACAAACCAATAAAATTACTACAAAACCCAGCCTAACTAGGAAATTTCTTAAAAACCTTATGCTTTCTGAATATTTATTAGACAACTTGAAAGGCGTAGGCCCTAAACAGCAAGAAAAATTACAAAAACTTGGGTTGTTTACGGTACAAGACCTGCTGTTTCATCTGCCTCTACGCTATCAAGATAAAACGAATATATCACCCCTTTCTTCTATATTAAACGCTCAAGAGGTGCAGGTAGAAGGAGAAATTATTAGCCAAAAAATGACCCAAAGCCACAAGCCAAGCCTATTAATAACAATTATGGACAAAAATAATGAAACGCTTACTTGTCGATTTTTTCATATTCACCCTCGTCAGGCACAACAGTTTAAAAACAAAAAAATGCTTCGAGCCTATGGAGAAGTCCGTTATGGACCGACTGGACTAGAAATGGTGCATCCTAGCTACCAAATTTTTAACAAAAACAATTCACCAAAATTAGACGACACCTTGCATCCAATTTACCCAACTACAGAGGGGTTAGGACAAAAAAACTTACTCAATCTTATCATTCAAGCTCTTGATTTGTTAAAACAGCTCCCTCTTGAAGAAGCTTTACCTAAAAATATTTCTACCAAACATCACCTGCCAAATATTAACCATAGCCTGCTAACTTTGCACCAACCTCAGCCAGAAGATAATCTAGCGCTCATTCAACAATTTAAGCACCCTGCTCAACAGCGTTTAATTTTTGAAGAGCTTTTGACTCATCAAATAGGACTGCAGACTTTACGCCAAGTAGAACAACAAAGACTTGCCCCTGCTTTTCCTGCCAGCCAAAACTGCAATGCTCTACTTACCTCTCTGCCTTTTACTCTAACTAAGGCACAACAACTGGTTTGGTCAGAGATTCAGGATGATTTAAAACAACCTTATCCAATGCAACGCATGGTGCAAGGAGATGTTGGCTCTGGCAAAACCGTTGTTGCTGCTTTAGCGGCTATTCAGGTCGCGGATGTTAATTATCAAGTAGCCATTATGGCTCCTACCGAAATATTAGCTGAACAACATAAAGAAGCGTTTTTGCAGTGGCTAGAGCCTTTAGACATTCCTGTTGCTTGGTTAAATGGACGAATGAAAGCCGCAGAAAAACGCTTTATGTTGGCACAAATAGCATCAGGGAAAGCTAAGGTTATTGTCGGCACTCATGCCTTGTTTCAAGACAGTGTGATTTTCAACCAACTGGGACTTGTCGTCATTGATGAACAACATAGGTTTGGGGTACACCAACGGTTGTCTCTACAGACCAAGGGAATAGACAATCAACAACACCCTCATCAACTCATTATGACTGCCACACCCATTCCCAGAACCCTTGCCATGACAGCCTATGGAGACTTAGACCTATCCGTTATCGACGAATTGCCTCCTGGAAGAAAACCGATTGAAACCGCCGTACTAAAAAACACTAAACGACTTGAAGTGATGGAGCATCTCTATAAAAAATGTCAAGAAGGCGTACAAGCTTACTGGGTTTGTCCGCTCATTGAAGAGTCAGAACTTTTACATGCTCAAGCGGCTGAAGTTACCGCACAGCAATTTAGAGAACTCTGGCCTAATCTACGCATAGGGTTAATTCACGGTAGATTAAAAGGGGCAGAAAAATCTAAAATAATGACGGATTTTAAAAACCATAAACTAGATTTATTGGTCGCAACAACCGTGATTGAAGTAGGCGTAGATGTACCCAATGCAAGCCTAATGATTATTGAAAATGCCGAAAGACTCGGCTTAGCCCAACTTCACCAACTCAGAGGTCGCGTAGGGAGAGGAGACAAACAAAGCCACTGCGTTTTACTCTATCTTGCTCCCTTATCCGCAATAGGTAAAGCTCGTTTAAGCATTATGCGAACAACCACCGATGGTTTTAAAATTGCAGAAGAAGATTTACGCCTTAGAGGAGCTGGAGAAATTCTAGGAACTAGACAAACAGGCGGGCTACAATTTAAAATATCAGATCTCATCCGTGATGAAAAATGGATACCCATTGTAAAAACCTTAGCTCAACATATTGTGGTACATTCCCCCTTGATTGCAAAACCCTTAAAACAACGCTGGGTTGGGAATAAAGATAACTACAAACATACTTAACACATTGATATCACACAACATGAATCATCCTAAAACAACTCACTGGAAGCCCTGTTCAGTTTGGCAAAGATTTAACTTAACAATAGAAGCTAAAAACTGGCTGGTAAACACGCCTTCTTTAACGGCTAAAATTAGATACTCTTGCCCTGATATGACTGTAGAAATTTTATCGGAAAAATGGCAACGACCTTTAAATTTTGAAGCCAAAGCTCTTAGATTAAAACAAGGAGAATTTGCTTGGGTAAGATGTGTACTTTTAAAATGTAACCATGACAACTGGATTTATGCCAGAACCGTCATTCCCAAAATGCAAACAGGAAATCCTTGGTTTGCATTAAAAAAATTAGGCAATCAGCCTTTAGGAGAAATTTTATTTAGCCTAAAACAAGTTAAACGCTCGCCTTTTTTATTACTAAAATCTTTTTCCTCTTGGCCGTATCTGCCCAAACAAAAACCCAGGCTGGCGAGACAGTCAATATTTACCCAAAAAAACCATAAGTTACTTTTAACCGAAGTTTTTTTGGAACCGACCCTAAAATCTGTGTAATCATCTCAGTTTAAGTCATAAAAATGAATCTCAACACTCAAAGTAATCGTTGGCTTCAAAATATACTTGCCTGCTGTCAAATTATTTTCATAAAACAAATGAGGACTTAATGAGGTAAACATCCAATTTTTATATATTCTCTCTCTCCAACTAAATCCTATTCCATAACCGCTATTTATCAATCCTTTATTTTCTGTGTCCCAATCCCCTCTTAAACTATAAGAAAAAACTCTATGGGTATTCACCTTGTCATAATAGGTGACTGCCTGATAAATATGCCAATAAGCATCTCGATTCCACCAAGTCGTTCCTGTGTTAAAGCGTAATATTTTATTTTTACTGAGTAACCAGTCATGACGATATTGAGCATCAAAAACCTCTCCACTAAACCTCTTCCAATAAATCTTTGGAATTAAACGGTTACTATGGCGTTGAGACGAAGGTAAATTGACATTTAAACGCATTCCAATCATAGGGTTAGGATTAATAGCATCAAATCCCCCTCCGATATCTAACGACAAGCGATACCAGTTATTTTTGATCAAATTACCCCGTAAAACAAGGTTCAACTCATCATCTGACAATTTAGAGATAGAAGAAAATTCTTCACCTTTTGCAGGGTCTGCCATGCCTGTCAAAGAATTTTTTGTAGAGTCCAAAATCAAGTTAAGGCGTTTATTCGTATTTGGTAACGGCAATTTAGTGCGAATTCTAGGAGAGAGTTCTATTGAACGCTGATTGTCGTCATAAATTAACGGGAAGTGGATTTCTAAGCGACTCCCTTGGTAGTTTTGAAAGTAATCATCATCAGAAAATATTCTATCAATAGCATTGCCTAACTCGGCAACTCGACTGCCTAACTCTTCTTGATAGTAACCCGCTCTTTCTAACCAGCCATATGGGTAATATTTAGAGTCAAGAGTATATTTTTGTTCTAAAAAATATTCTTTTGGGCTTTCTCTTCCAAACAAATCCAACGAAACAGTGTTTACATTTGGCTTCTCTTCTGCACCAGCTAAATTAAAAGCAAACAATAGTAATGTCAAGAAAACAACGTTGAATAGATTCACAACATGACCTCTTTAAATATCTACAGCCAAAGTCCTATAAATTTTTATATACAAGTAGAGACTGTATATAGAGTGCTAGAGATTATTCGCTAGGCATGTTTTTGTGAATGCATAGCGGGCAAGGGCTGGCTATATGCCCGTTCCTAAGTAGGAATTTGGGATTACATCTTATCTAGGATGATTCCAAGCAATATCAACAGTCCTATCCAATGATTATTTAAAAAAACTTTAAATGCCAGCTCAGGAATTTTTTTAGACAAGAGCCATTGATGATAACCAAATAAAATCATAACAGCGATTAAAAATAAAAAGTAGACTTGGCCTAATTGAAATAAAACCCCCATCCAAATCAACCCTAGCAACATCAATATTTGAAACAAACCAATAATCAACCTTACCTTACTACCGAATAAAATTGCTGTCGATTTGATGCCAGCTTGTAAATCATCTTTTTTATCTGTTAATGCATAAGCAGTATCATAAATTAAAGCCCAAATCATGGTTACTGTAAAAACCAGCCAAGCCTGCCAAGGAACAGTATTTAACACTGCCGCAAAGCCCATGGGTATCGCCCAAGCAAAGGCTGCCCCTAAAAATGCTTGAGGCCAATAGGTATGGCGTTTCATAAACGGATACAAAGCGGCTAAAAAAACCGCTCCTAAAGATAAAACAATGGTAAGAGGATTTAAAAAAAGTACCATACCAAAAGACATTAGGCATAACACAACAAAAAACTTTAATGCTTGCTTGGGCATCAAAGTACCAGTAGCTAGAGGTCTGCCACTGGTTCTAGTCACTTCACCGTCAAAATTTCTATCTGCATAATCGTTAATGGCACAACCTGCTGAACGCATTAAAATTGTGCCTAAAATAAAAATAATTAAAATTTTTAGTTCAGGAAATCCATCACTAGCTAACCATAAACTCCACAGTGCTGGCCATAAAACCAAATAAACACCAACAGGTTTATTAATACGACTTAAGTCAATATAGGCTTGTAATGTTTGCTTGTTCATAAAGAATAAATATGGCTATAAGAGGGTTAAGTCTATTAATTTTTGAGCGGAAGGATTCATCCCTAATTTTACCTCAACTTTTCCCTGTTTATCTGAATAGTTGAGCCAAACTTTAGCTTCTTTTTTTTCCCAGTGCATAATATATCCCCAGCCAACAAAATGATTTTGCCCTGCATCTTGGTGAACTAAAATCCAACCGTCATCTTTAAGATGTTTTTTTAAGCTATCTACCTGTGTAGGTTCAATCGATAAATAATGCAAGTATCCACACCTGGTAATTTTATTATTGAAGGTGCAATCCAGAGGATGATTCAACTCTATTTATAAATAAAAACTGGGCTTAGTATGGGGATGGTTTTTTCCAATCTTTTATAGTCATTTGTTTTGCCCGCGATAAAGTTAACTCACCTTCAGGAGAATCTTTAGTAATGGTTGACCCTGCTCCAATGGTAGCTCCTGAACCAATATTAACAGGTGCGACTAATTGTGAAGCTGAACCAATAAAAACATCATCTCCAATTTTAGTAACATGTTTATTTGCTCCATCATAATTACAAGTAATTGTGCCAGCGCCAATATTACATTGAGATCCCATTAATGTATCTCCTACATAGCTTAGATGACTTATTTTTGATCCTTTGCCAATCTTTGATTCCTTTATTTCTACAAAGTTTCCAATTTTAGCAAACTCACCTAGTTTAGTGCCTGGACGAAGCCTTGCATATGGACCAACATTACAACCATCTGCAATGACAGCCCCTTCAAGATGTGAAAAACTTTCAATAACTGAATCACTGCCGATTTTACTATTTTTTATAACACAGTTAGCACCAATTTTAACATTATCACCTAAAGTTATCTCCCCCTCAAAAACTACATTAACATCAATATATACATCTTGACCTATCGTTAAGTTTCCACGAATATCAAGACGAGAAGCGTCTATTAATGTTGCTCCTTTGCTCATTAAGCTCTCTGCTAATTTAGTTTGAAACTTGCGCTCTAAGCTTTGTAATTGTGATTTATCATTAACGCCTAGAACTTCAATGTCAGATGTTGGCTGAGAAGTATGCACTTCAAACCCTTCCACAACGCACATAGCGATAATATCCGTTAGATAATATTCTTTCTGAGCATTATCAGCCGAAATTTGTTCTAACCATTTTTTAAGATATTTGCCTTTAACAGCCATAATTCCCGTATTAACTTCTTTTATCTCTTTTTGAGATAAAGAAGCATCTTTTTCTTCCACTATCGCTTGAACTTGAAAATGATTATCGCGAACAATTCGACCATATCCAGATGAATTATCAAGGTTAATGGTCAATAAAGCTAAAGGATGGTTATCGCTTAACATAGACAACAAATCTTCAAGAGTTGACGACTCGATTAAAGGAACATCACCATACAAAATAAGAACGGTATCATTATCGTTATAAAACTCATTAGCCTGTGCAACAGCATGCCCTGTCCCCAGTTGCTCTGCCTGCATAGCATAAGAAAGATTTTGACCCTCAATACTCGCTTTAACCTCATCTGCTCCATGACCAACCACGGCAATAATCTCATCACAAGCTAGTTTTTCAGCCGTTTCCACCACATGCTGTAATAAATATTTATGAGCCAAAGGTTGTAATACCTTAGGGTGCTGAGAACGCATTCTAGTCCCTTTTCCTGCTGCTAAAATAATAACTTTTAAAGACATGAGCGACCTTTTTGTATTAAAACATTTACAGTGTAAAATAATTTACTCAAATAAAAACATTTAAATTAAAGATATAAAAAAAGCGCTTAAAAGCGCTTTTTTTAAAAGAAAATATTAATTTAACCTAAATCTGTTTTATGCGAACTATTTTGAGTTTTACTAATCGTTTGGATTTGTGCGACAGCTTCTGCGTATTCCACTTGAGCTCTAGCAACATCGGTATCACTTTTAGCTTCTTTCATCGTTTCTTCAGCTTTAAGCTTAGAATTTTCAGCAGCAGCTTGATCTAAGTCTTCAGCTCTAATGGCAGTATCAGCCAAAATAGTTACACCATCGGGTTGAATTTCGATAATGCCACTATTAATGAAAAAACTATTTTCTTCATCGCCACTAACCACTCTAACTGGACCAGGCTTTAAACTACTCAATAACTGCGTATGAAGAGGAAGAATACCTAACTCCCCATGAGCAGCTTGTGCATAAATCGTATCTGCTTTGCCAGAAAACATAGAGCCTTCTGCACTAACAATATCTACCTGCATAGTAACTGCCATAATCAATTAACCTTCGTATTTTTTAGCATTCTCTAAAACTTCATCAATATTACCTGCGTACATAAATGCTTGCTCGGCAACATGATCCACTTCTCCGTCAATAATCATTTTGAATCCACGGATAGTTTCCTTTAGAGTAACATAACGACCATCTTCACCCGTAAATACTTTTGCTACAAAGTAAGGCTGAGAGAAAAATCGTTGCATTTTACGCGCTCGTGCCACAAGAGAACGATCTTCTTCTGAAAGCTCATCCATACCTAAAATAGCAATGATATCTTTCAGCTCTTTATAACGCTGCAAAGTTTTTTGAACACCTCGAGCAACATCATAATGCTCTTGACCAACGACTAGAGGATCAAGCTGACGAGAAGTTGAATCCAGAGGATCAATAGCAGGATAAATTCCTGTTTCAGCAATCGCACGATTCAGTACCACTGTTGCATCTAAATGAGCAAAAGTCGTTGCTGGAGCTGGATCTGTTAAATCATCTGCAGGAACATAAACCGCTTGAATAGAGGTAATAGAACCTGTTTTGGTTGAAGTGATTCGCTCTTGAATTTGTCCCATTTCAAAAGAAAGGGTCGGTTGATACCCAACCGCAGAGGGCATACGACCTAACAATGCAGAAACTTCTGTTCCAGCAAGAGTATAACGATAAATATTATCCACAAAGAATAAAATATCTCGTCCTTCGTCACGGAAATATTCAGCCATTGTCAAACCCGTTAAAGCAACTCGTAAACGGTTTCCTGGTGGCTCGTTCATTTGCCCATAAACTAAGGCAACTTTATCAAGCACTCCAGACTCCTCCATTTCATAGTAGAAGTCATTTCCTTCACGAGTTCGCTCACCTACACCAGCAAATACAGAGTAACCTGCATGCTCTAATGCGATATTACGAATAAGCTCCATCATGTTTACTGTTTTACCAACACCCGCACCACCAAACAAACCTACTTTACCACCCTTAGCGAACGGACAGATTAAATCAATAACTTTAACCCCTGTTTCTAGTAGATCTTGAGAAGATGAAAGCTCATCAAATGCTGGAGCAGGACGGTGAATTGTATTACGCTCTTCAGTTTTAACTGGACCTGCGTTGTCAATTGGATTCCCTAGAACATCAAAAATACGACCTAAAGTTGCTTTACCAACTGGTACAGAAATAGCTGCACCAGTATTATTAACTACCATGCCACGCTTTAAACCATCTGACGCACCCATTGCGATTGCACGCACTTGTTTGTCACCGATTTGCTGTTGAACTTCAAGAGTTAGCTCTAGCTCCTCAACAATTAACGCATCATATATATTTGGTAAATCAGCACCCTTAAAGTCGACATCGATAACTGGACCGATAATTTGTACTATTTTTCCACTCATAACCTTAACCTTTTATTGAAATCTTCAAACTTAAACCGCAGATGACCCAGACACAATCTCAGAAAGCTCTGCTGTAATCGCTGCTTGACGAGCTTTGTTATAAGACAATTTAAGGTCTTTAATCATATCACCCGCATTATCTGTTGCATTTTTCATTGCCATCATACGAGCACTTTGCTCACATGCAGCATTTTCTACAACAGATCCAAAAACCATGCTTTCAACATAACGCCTCATTAATAACTCAAGGGCTGTTTGAGCATCAGGCTCATAGAGGTAATCCCAGTGAGAATCCTCTGATGAATCATCTACAGTTAATGGGATAATTTTTTCAACAACCGGGCTTTGAGTCATTGTGTTAACAAATTCATTTGCACACAAATAAACCTCATCAATTTCACCCGATTCAAACTTGTCTAAAACGACTTTCATGATACCAATTAAGTCCTCAACATGAGGAGCATCACCCAAATCAGATACAGAAGCCATAACATTACCACCATAGCTTTTAAAAAAAGCTTGCGACTTATTACCAATTAAAGCCAATTCTACTTCAACATCTTGTTCGCGCCAATCTTTTAGGCTTGACAAATATTTACGAAACAAATTTGAATTTAAACCCCCACATAAACCTCGATCAGATGAGACAACAATTACACCAACACGCTTAACTTCTTCTCTAGATTGAGTATAAGGATGTTTATATTCAGGGTGAGACCCTGCTACATGGCTAATTACTTTCTTAACCTTTTCAACATATGGTTTAGTCGCTTCCATGCGAGATTGTGCTTTACGCATTTTAGAAGCCGCCACCATTTCCATGGCTTTAGTGATTTTTTGGGTATTTGTTACAGAGCCAATTTTGGCTCGTATTTCTTTACTACCGCCTGCCATGGCCTACTCCTTTTTAGTAAACGCCGCTTGCTTTAAATGCCTCAATACAAGATTTAACACCTGCAATAATATCTGCATTCCAGTCACCCTTCTCATCAATAGAGTCAGCTAAAGCAGAATGTTCAGAGTGCATGTAAGCATGTAGTGCGGCTTCAAAGCTAAGAACTTTATCGACCTCGACATCGTCAAGATAGCCTTCGTTAGCTGCATATAAAGAAACTGCCATCTCAGAAATACTAAGCGGTGAATATTGCCCTTGCTTCATTAGTTCAGTTACGCGCTTACCACGCTCTAGTTGAGCCCTAGTTGCTGCATCTAAATCAGAGGCAAACTGAGCAAAAGCGGCTAGCTCACGATACTGCGCTAAATCTAGGCGAATACCACCGCCTAGTTTTTTAATGGCTTTAGTTTGAGCAGCACCACCAACACGAGATACAGACAAACCAGCATTTACGGCAGGTCTAATACCTTGGGTAAACAATGAAGTTTCAAGGAAAATTTGCCCATCAGTAATTGAGATTACATTGGTTGGTACAAATGCAGAAACATCACCCGCTTGAGTTTCAATAATAGGAAGAGCGGTTAAAGATCCAGTTTTACCCTTTACTTCACCATTGGTAAACTTTTCAACATAATCTACATTGACACGAGCTGCTCGCTCAAGTAAACGAGAATGAAGATAGAAAACATCACCAGGAAAAGCTTCACGACCTGGTGGGCGACGAAGTAGTAGTGAAATTTGACGATAAGCTTGTGCCTGCTTGGTTAAATCATCATAGATAATTAACGCATCTTCACCACGGTCACGATAATACTCACCCATCGCACACCCTGCGTAAGCAGCCATATATTGCAGTGCCGCTGGATCAGAGGCATTGGCTGTAACAATAACTGTGTTATCCATCGCTCCCATTTCTTCTAATTTTCTTGCAACATTACTAACCGTAGAAGCTTTTTGACCCATGGCTACATATACACACTTAACACCCGTGTTCTTTTGAGAGATAATCGCATCAATGGCAATTGCTGTCTTACCAGTTTGACGATCTCCAATAATCAACTCTCTTTGACCTCTACCAACAGGAATCATAGAATCAATTGATTTAATTCCTGTCATCATTGGCTCATCAACTGATTGACGATCTATTACACCTGGAGCGATTCGCTCAATAGGTGCAGTGACTTTAGCATCAATTGCTCCTTTCCCGTCAATTGGACGACCTAAGCCATCAACAATACGACCGTTAAGTTCAGGACCAACAGGCACTTCTAAAATTCGACCCGTACAAGTGACCTTGTCACCTTCTGAGATGTGATCAAACTCACCCAAGATAACTACACCAACAGAGTCTTGCTCTAAGTTAAGTGCCATACCAAAAGTGTTTTCATCAAATTTAACCATCTCACCATACATTACGTCTGAGACGCCGTGAATAAGAGCGATACCATCAAAGATGCTAACGACTGTTCCTTCACTGCCAGACTCTGCAGCACCGTCAAAACCAGCAATGCGGTCTTTGATTAGGCTACTGATTTCAGAGGCATTCAATTGCATGTGTGTTCTCCATTATTGCGCGATTGCTGCGCCAAGTTTATTTAGTTGCGAAAGTGCCGAGCCATCAATGACCCAATCACCGACCTTAATCTTAATGCCGGCAACCAATGAAGCATCTTCTTCATAAGACACATCTACTTCAGCATTAAACCTTGCATTTAAAGCAGCACTTAATATCTTTTTCTGTTCAACCGTCGCTGTTATAGCTGAGGTTACGGTAGCTCGTATGCATCCATCATCTTTTGCTTTTAAGCTTTCAAAAGACTCATAAACTTCAGTGATTAGCCCTAATCTTTTATTTTCGGCCATTACTGCCAAAAGATTTATTCCTTCACTGGTCAAGGAGCTACCCATTATGCTTGAAAAAATATCAACAACCTTTTTTACTGCATAAGATGGGTTAGCTAATACTTCTTGCATTGCCTCATCAGAAGAGATAATTGATAAATTTTCTAGCTGTGCCGACCATTCGTTTAACTGCTTCTTATCCTTTGCATAAGCAAAAGCTGCTTCAGCATAGGGTCTCGCAATTGTTATTAATTCTGCCATAAAGCTATTCCTTAGATTGATTTAGCTAAGGCTTGAAGCATGTCACCATGTACTTTTGCATCGACTTCTTTACTAAGAATCTTTTCTGCACCAGATACAACAAGCGTTGACACTTCTTTACGAAGCTCTTCCCTTGCTCGACTTACTTCTTGCTCAATTTCTGCTTGGGCGAAAACTTTTACTCTGCCAGCTTCTTCGGTTGCCTTGATTTTCGCATCTTCTACGATTTCAGACCCTCGTTTCTCAGCTTGACTTAATATAACTTTCGCTTGAACCTTCGCTTCTTTCAAGGCTTCTTTAACACGCTGTTCAGCTTGCTCAAGTTCATACTTACCTTTTTCAGCAGCAGAAAGTCCATCAGAAATTTTCTTTTGACGAGCTTCCATTAACTTAGACAAAGGCCCCCAAAGAAACCTATTTACAAACCAAATCAATGCAATAAAAGTAACCATCTGAACAAACAGAGTTGCATTAATATTCACAGTGATACCTACCCTCTCATTCAGTTATAAAGTTAAGCTGCGCCGATAGCTGCTTGCATAGCACTAACAAACGGGTTAGCTAGAGTAAACCACATTGCGAAGGCTAAAATAATGAAAGGGAAAGATTCCATTAAACCCGCAAAAATAAGTGTATTTGTCATCAAAATAGGACGCATTTCTGGCTGACGGGCGATACCCTCTATCGTTTTCGCACAAATCAAACCCCAACCAATAGCTGATCCAAAACCAGCTGCCGCCAAAATAATTCCAACAGCAATCGCTGTTGCAACATAAACATCCGCAATAATTTGAGCTTCCATTTACGAGTACTCCTTAAAAGTTTTAAGTTAAAGTTAAAGATTATAAAAGTTTTTTATCGGAATTCGATTTAAAATAAAAAGAATCCAGACAGGTGCACTAAAACCCTGCGGAGGTGTAACCCTCCATTTGCTTCTTTATCCGACTAGTGCTTTTCGTGAGCCATAGCAACATAAACAATAGTCAATACCATGAAGATGAATGCCTGCAAAGTAATCACCAACAAATGAAATAACAACCAAACAAACTCTAGCACAAAATGCAACGGAGCCCATATTAAAGCTGCAAAACCTGTACCAACAATCAACATACCACCTATCAAGGCAATAAGTAAGAACACCAGCTCTCCCGCAAATATATTACCAAACAACCTAAGAGCAAGAGACAATGGCTTAGCAATCTCCTCAACTAGCGTCATTATGATATTAAAAGGGATCAAAAACTTCCCAAACGGGTGAAATAGAAATACTTTTATATAACCAAAAAAACCTTTGCACTTGATATTGTAATAAACAACCAGAGCAAAAACAACTAAAGCCATAGCGAGTGTCGCATTTAAATCAGTTGTGGGAACCACTTTTAAGTAGGCACCTGGGTCGCCAACAATTAGCTGAAAGGTGTAAGGCAATAAATCAACGGGCAATAAGTCCATGAAATTCATCAACCAAACCCAAAGAAAAATCGTTAAAGCTAAAGGGGCTATTAATTTATTTTTAGAGCCTGGGAAAGCATCTTTTATGTTTGACACCACAAAACCTAATATACTTTCTACAAAGTTTTGAAACCCTCCAGGAACGCCTGTTTCTAAACGCTTACCTAAGCGGATTGAAACTGCAACAATCAAAGCTCCTAACAGAAAACTTACAATAATAGTGTCAAGATGAAATGTCCAAAAACCTTCACCAACAGCATGATTCGTTAAGTGATGCTGAATATATTCAACAGGTCCAATAGGTACAATTTTTTCAGTTTCCAAAAATCTCTCCTCCTTAATCAGTTAAACGACGCTTGCCTTTAAGGCTAAAGACTTGCCCTATTTGCATCGCAACAAAAACAAGCACAACAGGCTCAGGACTTAAACCAAGAACCTGCAGCCCTAAAACAAACAAAACAGCCAATATTACAAAACGAACGGCCGCACTTAAATATAACACCTGCATCGCGTGATGAGGGCTTTCAAAGCTCTCTGCTTTATTAAAAGTAAATTTAAGCATAGCCACATTAGAAGTGCTTATAGCAAAACCATAAAGGGCAGCTAAAAGCTCTCCTTGTGTAGCAAAAAAAACAACACCAATCAAGCCAACCAAACCCTGGACCTTTAAAAACACCCACAAGCTATTGCCTTGCATCTTTATCCTTTTCTGGGTCATTGCCCTCAGAACTATCTGATAAAGAACCATTCTTATTTTCTTTACCAAGCATTCCGTAAGAATTCATCATTCCGCCAACAAACCCCAGTACCGCACAACCCAACAAGAAAACAGGGTTAGTCCCAAATATTAAATCAAGTATATAGCCGACTATAAATCCTGATATAACCATACTAGAAAGCATTGGGGCATCTTTAGAGTTTAATATCTCCGACCTGATTTCCTTCATGCTTTTCTTGTTGTTTTTTGGCTCGCCTGACATTTATACTTTATAAACTCTTTAAATTCTATTTCTTCTTAATTTATCAAGGGGAATGATAGCGGTTTATTCTTTAAAAATCTAGCTTTTATCTTTTTTTTTAAGATCTTTTTTTGCATTGTCTATGAAAAACATCTTTAGCAACTATAAATAAAAATAATTCCCATATACAAATGATTTTCTTATTCTGAGTATATCTCTCAAAACATGACTAAATCTTCTGCAAACTCATTAAAATTCGATTCAAATCCTCAGAAGATTGATAACTAATTTCAATTTTACCTTTGCCTGTTTTTCTGTGCAGAATATTGACTTTAGCTTTCAATTTATCCTCTAGTTTATCTCTTTCTTGATTCATTGATTCTGGCAGAGCCACCTTAGGCTTTAATTTCTCTTCTTTTGGAACCAATACTTCTTGTGCTGCTTTTTCTATTTCTCTAACTGACCAACTTTTATCAATTGCTTTTTGAGCCAGCTTAAGCTGTATTTCTTCAGGAAAAGTAATTAAGGCTCTAACATGCCCCATTGTCAATAGACCGTCATGCAACCATTCTTGAATAACCTCAGGTAGCTTTAACAACCTAAGAAAATTGGTGACACCCGAACGAGAACGCCCTACTGTGTCGGCTACTTCTTGTTGAGTTAATTTAAATTCTTTAATTAAACGCCTTAAACCCACTGCCGTTTCTATAGGATTTAAGTCTTCTCGTTGCATATTTTCAATTAATGCCATAGCCAGAGTGGCTTGATTATCTGCATGGCGTACTACTACTGGTACAAAGTCTAGACTTGCAATTTTAGCAGCTCTCCAACGCCTTTCTCCTGCGATAATTTCAAATCTTTCGCCCTTAACCTTTACGATAATAGGCTGAACAATCCCTTGAACTTTAATAGAATCTGCAAGCTCCTGCAAGGCGCTCTCTTCAAACTTATAACGCGGCTGATAAGATCCAGATTCAAGCAATTCTATACGGATTTTTTCAATTCGCATATCTGAAGATGAAGCTTGTGCTTTTTGCTTACCCCCTATTAATGCACTGACACCTCGCTTGCCCATTCCTCGTTTTTTTGCCATGAAAATTTACAACCTCTTTTAAATTTGAGTTTTTCTAATCAATTCGTTTGCCAGCGCTAAATAAGATACTGCACCGCTTGACCTAACATCATATTCTAAAATAGACTCTCCATGACTCGGTGCTTCAGCAAGCCGTATATTTCTAGGAATAATGGTTTGCAGCACCTGCATACCAAAGTGCGAAACCAGCTCATTTGAAACATCGTTAGCTAGATTATTACGCCTATCGTACATGGTTCGCAAAAGCCCATCAAGATGCAAATTAGGGTTTAGAGACTCTTGAACCGTTTGAATAGTATCCATTAAAGAAGATAGCCCCTCTAGGGCAAAGTACTCGCACTGCACAGGCACAAGCAAACCATCCGCCGCACCAAGTGCATTTAAAGTTAGCATGCCAAGGGTGGGCGGACAATCTATGATAATTGCATCATAACGCTCCTTTTGTTTTTTTAGGGCTTTGTTCAGTTTTAGTGCCCCTTTTTCGCTATCAATAAGCTTGACTTCTGCGGCGGTTAAGTCGCTATTTGCACCTACAACATCTAGACCCTTAGTTTCTGTAGATAAGATGGCATTCTTGAGCTTTATATTTTCCGTTAAAACATCTAGCATAGATAGCTCAAGATCATCTTTTTCAATCCCAACAGAAACCGTGGCATTACCTTGCGGATCCATATCAATTAACAGAACTTTCTTTTTAAACCTTGCTAAAGCGGCGGCTAAATTAACGCTACTGGTCGTCTTTCCTACCCCACCTTTTTGATTTGCAACCGCAATCACTCTACCCATTAAGACCGCTCTTTTATCATTTCTAGTTGAATTAAAGATCTTTCTGCATTTAAACCTGGAACATTCAGACTAAATATATTTTTTAGTTTGGCATAGCCTGGCAAATTTTCAATCTCTTCTTGTGTTTTTTGTGCTTTCATTGCCCACCAACACCCACTAGGAGCTACAAGATGTTGCGTTAAAGACAGCATGTCATTTAAAGAAGAAAATGCTCTAGAAACAACCCCGTCATATTTTTCTGCGGGCTGATAATCTTCAACGCGTTGATGCAGAACTAAAGTGTTTTTTAAGCCTAATTCTGTTTTAGCCTGAATTAAAAAACGCGTTTTTTTGCTGTTGCTGTCGAGTAAATCTATTTGTTTTTCTGGATACAAAATTGCTAAAGGGATACCGGGCAACCCTCCGCCTGTGCCCACATCAATTAAACGCTGGTTATTATTTTTTCCATTCTCAACATAAGGAGCAATCGCCAAGCTATCTAACAAATGCTTAATAAACATTTCTTGCGGATCACGAATAGAAGTTAAATTATAAACCTTGTTCCACTTTTGCAATAAAACTAAATAGCACTCTAATTTTGACCATGCTTGTGGGTTTTCAGGTAAATTAAAGTGCTTAAAAGATTTTTTTAACTGAACCTCAAAACTTGTCAACTTATTCGCCCCTATCTTTAGATATTTTTTCCTTGCCAACTTGGGACAAAAGAACTCCTTTACTTTTACGGTATTTTTTAATACTAATTAACAGCAAAGAAATTGCCGCTGGGGTAATGCCTGAAATACGCGTTGCCATACCAATAGTTTCTGGCTGATGATCGCGTAACTTTTGCTTCACCTCATTAGAAAGACCTGAAATTTGATCTAAATCTAAATTCTCTGGAATTTTAGTCTTTTCAGAACGACGCAATTTTTTAATATCTTCTTTTTGGCGCAAGATATAACCTGCATACTTGGCTTCAATTTCAATCTGTTCAATCACTTCAACCTGTTTAACAGCCCTGCCAAACATGGTTAATTTTGCCAGCTCTAAATAACTTACTTTAGGTCGCTTTAATAAATCAAACAACGTTTGCTCTTTACTTAAAGGCAAGCCCATTAAAGCTTCTGCCTGCTTGGCCTCAGCATGTGATGGATATACCCAAGTATCTTTTAAACGCTGAACTTCTTGCTCAAGACTTTCCATTTTTGTTTCATAAGACTGCCAGCGAGCATCGTCGATCAAGCCAAACTTTCTGCCTATTGCGGTTAGCCTTTGGTCGGCGTTGTCTTCTCGCAAAGACAAGCGGTATTCGGCACGCGAGGTAAACATTCTATATGGCTCTTTAGTGCCTAGAGTAATCAGGTCATCAACCAATACACCTAGGTAAGCTTCATCTCTTCCTGGATACCATTGCTCTTTATCTTGTGCACGCCGTGCTGCATTTAAGCCTGCCAACAATCCTTGTGCCGCGGCCTCTTCATAGCCTGTTGTGCCGTTAATCTGACCTGCAAAAAATAAACCTTCTATTGCGCTAGATTCTAAGGTAGGTCGCAATCCCTTTGGATCGAAATAATCATATTCTATGGCATAACCAGGGCGAACAATCCGGGCATTTTCCATTCCCTGCATCGACTGAACAATCTTAACCTGTGTTTCAAAAGGTAAGCTCGTTGAAATTCCGTTAGGATAAAGTTCATTAGAAGTAAGCCCTTCTGGCTCTATAAATACTTGGTGGCGATTTTTATCCGCAAAACGCATCACTTTATCTTCAATAGAAGGGCAGTATCTAGGGCCTGTGCTGTCTATTTCACCTTCATTGGAGTACATTGGCGATTTATCAAGCGATGCTCTAATATATTCATGCGTTTTTTCATTCGTGTAAGTAATCCAACATGGAAGCTGTTTTGGATGCATACAGGCATTGCCCATATAAGAAAATACAGGGGTAGGATCATCTCCTGGTTGAATTTGCATAGCCTCAAAGTTAACCGTACGAGCATCAATTCTAGGTGGGGTTCCTGTTTTTAGCCTGCCTATTTTTAGCTGACCATCTGGAAGACAAAGCTCTCGCAACCTTGCGGCTAAACGATTAGAGGGTTCATCTCCAGCACGACCTCCTTCATAATTTTGCAAACCAATATGTATTTTTCCAGCTAAAAAAGTCCCCACTGTTAAAACAACTTGGTTGGCATAAAAATTTAACCCCATCTTGGTTGCAACGCCACGGATTTTATTGCCATCTAAAATAACATCTTCAACAGCTTGTTGAAAAATAGCTAAATTAGGCTGGTTTTCTAAGGCTTGACGAATTTCTTGACGATATAAAACCCTATCTGCTTGTGCACGAGTAGCACGAACTGCTGGACCTTTAGAGGAATTAAGGGTACGAAACTGAATGCCAGACTTGTCGATGGCTAGAGCCATTATTCCACCTAAAGCATCAACTTCTTTAACCAAATGTCCTTTGCCTATTCCACCAATGGCTGGATTACATGACATTTGCCCCAAGGTGTCCACATTATGAGTGAGCAACAGAGTATTTAGACCCATTCTAGCAGAAGCTAAAGCGGCTTCAGTACCAGCATGACCGCCCCCAACGACGATAACATCAAAATGGTTTAACCTGCTATCCATCGAAAAAACCTACACTTTACAACTATAAAAAAAGAATTATACCTCAAATCCCTACTTAGAAACTGGATATAGAGTGCTAGAGCTTGTTCGCTAGGCGTTTGTAAAATAATGTTTGAGTTAACCGGCCTTTTTATACAGAGTGTAGCGAAGCGAAACGGCGT
>CAYLXI010000014.1:16844-20361 GCA_964387695.1 uncultured Piscirickettsiaceae bacterium | reverse complement strand
AGCGACTCGTTTTTCTCAGCCTAATTCTAACCTTAGTTATTAAGCTCTTCCTTAATCTAGAGACGGCAACAGATTTTTAGCAAACAATAGAGCTATATTTACGATATTCTTGTAAAAATAACGCTATCTCTAGATTTCTTAAAATAATCTGCTGGGTAAGCATCTAAGGAGGAGTCGATAGACTGTCTTTTTGCAGATCTTTAATTTGCAGATCTTTAATTTTATTTAGTATTGCTTGAGCATGTCCTTCGGGAGATACGCCATATTCAACATAAAATATTTCATTGTCGGTATTAATAATAAAAGTGGATCGAAGAATTCCCATTTTTTTCTTACCATCTTTCTCTTTTTCTTGCCATACATGATAATCGTTACACATTTCTCCTTGGGTATCTGCAAGTAGCTCTATATTTAGATTAAACTTTTTAATAAATTCTTGATGGGTTTCAGCTGTGTCTTTACTGATTCCTACGACAGATGTATTGGCTTTAGAGAACTCCTCTTTTAGTTCGCTAAACTCTTTAGCTTCTATTGTGCAGCCAGGGGTATCATCTTTGGGGTAAAAGTATAAAACTATATTTTTATCACTATAACTTTCTAATGTTCGAATTTCTTGTAGTTGATTTTTAATAGAAAAGTTTGGTGCACTTTGACCTATTATAACTTTATATAAAGCATGTTTTTTTTCTTCTGCTATTTGATATTTTAGAGCTATTTTTTGTGTAAAATGGTAAGAAAGCCATAATGCTGGAAATATAAAGGCAAAAGAAGTTAAAAAAGTCATGACACTATCAAAGAAAGTTTCCCCTTGAAAATAAACAATTCCTCCAACAACAATTGCCATAATAAGACCATTACGAAACCCGCGTTTAAGGGGTGATTTATTATTGGTAAAGCGATTCATGGTTGGTTTCCTATTTGAAGGGGGAGGTTTGGATTACGAGCCCATTCTTGAAGTGATCCGTCGTAGAGCTTGATATTGTTGTATCCAAAATATTGAAACATAGGGATAAGTCTAGAAGCTCTGTTGGCAGTATTACAATATAAAATAATAGGCTTGGTTTTATCTTCTAGCCCCAGTTGAGCCAATATTTTAGTTAATTGAGTGCTAGAACGCTTTTTAAATTGATTGTTGAAATCTACACTAATATCCCAAGGAAATAAAATGGCACTGGGTATATGTCCAGAGCGTCGTTGTCTTAAAGAACCCATAAATTCTTCTTCGGTACGGGTGTCAATAATGGTTATGTTAGGGTCATCTATGGCAGCAAGAACTTCACTGTAATCGGCAGTGAATTTATCTGTAAGGCTTTGTTTAGGAGCTAGATAAACGCTAGGAACTATTGTTGGAGCCGTTTGGGTAACGGGATTACCATTTATAGCCCAAGACACAATACCTCCATCGAGTAGAGAAACTTTGGGGTGCTTGAGCTTAATTAGCTCCCAGTAAAGACGACTGGCACTTAGGTTTCCTATGTCATCATAAATGACAATGTGGTCGTTTGGTGTAACGCCTATTTGAGATAATATTTGTGCCATATAGTGTTTACCACCACTTAATCGTAATCCATTTTGAGGCTTAATAAGTCGTTCAAATCCCACCCAAATGGCATTGGGTAAATGGAATTTTTGATATTGTTGTCTTGTACTCATATCAATGATTGTAATATTTTCTTGGTTTTCAAACACCCATTTGTCTGTAACAAAAATAGGAGCCTTTGCAACGGCAGAAAAACTTATAAACAAGGTTATAAAAAAGCTATAAGCTAAATATTTTTTTATCATTTATTTATCCAGTAAGTTTGTTAAGTGATTCTTTAAACAAGTTAAATAATCTGCTTCATTAGGAAGGCTGTTATTGCGTTGAGACTGCCAAAGAGATTCTGCGAGGCATTCCATCATAGTATGCTCAGTGTCATGCACATCACCTAATTTATGACCTAGTTGTTGGTAAATGTCTTGAATACCAGTAGGGCGGTCTAGTGCCACTTGTTCTTGTAGTCCTAAGTGCATTCCCATATGCAGAAAAGGGTTGGTTTCTCCCATTTCTGGAAGATATTCATTGCCCAGGTGATCTTCGTTGCTGAGCATTAAATGATATTCAGGGTGTAAATCTATTACACGGGCAACCATTTTCTCTAGGGCATCCATTGTTTCGCCTTTGTAGGATTTTTGCCAAACATCAACATAAAATTGGCGGAGCTTGTCTCTTTCTTGAGTGTAAAACATAATTATTAATAATCTTTTTGTATGTGAAGTAACCTTGGTGTGTATTTTAACTAGATTCAGCTCAAACTCAAATTCCTGTTGAGATACTGTTATTTTTGGCTTGAAACTACCAGGCCTGGTAAAAATATAATCATTTAGATTTGTGTACTCCTATCGTATAAAGCCCGAATCCCTATATAGGAATTGGATATAGAGTGCTAGAGCTTGTTCGCTAGGCGTTTGCAAAAAATCTTAGCTTCTCCCATCGGTTAAGTGGGCATTTTTTGTGAATGCATAGTGGGCAAGGGCTGGTGCTATATGCCAATTTCCTATGTAGGGCTTTGGGTAAAGTGCTGTATTTGACATTATGCGGTTTTATTTTTAAATTCGCACAGATCATAAATACAGCAGGCCCCACATCTTGGTTTTCTTGCGGTGCATGTGTATCTACTGTGTAATATCATTAGGTGGTGTGCGGGTATTAAAAATTTTTTAGGTACAAATTTTAGCAGTGATTTTTCAACTTCTAGTACATTTTTTCCAGGGGCAAAGTTGGTGCGATTAGCAAATCGAAAAATATGGGTATCTACAGCCATGGTGGGCTGTCCAAAAGCGGTGTTAAGAACAACATTGGCAGTTTTTCTGCCTACACCAGGTAGGGCTTCTAGTTCTTTACGAGTGTTTGGCACAATGCAATTATGAAGTTCGATAAGCATTTTACAGGTTTTAATGATATTAGAGCCTTTGGTGTTAAATAGACCAATGGTTTTTATATAAACTTTTAGTTTATCTAGCCCTAAATTATAAATATCTTGTGGAGTATTAGCGACTGGAAAAAGCTTATTAGTTGCAATATTAACGCCTTTATCTGTCGCTTGTGCTGAAAGAATAACGGCGATAAGTAGCTCAAAAGTTGTCGTGTAATGAAGCTCTGTTTCTGGATTTGGAATAGCTTTATCCAGAAGTTCAAAAATCTTTAATCGTTTTACTTTATTCATTTTATAGCTTGTGCCGACTGTACATCAACTTGAATGCCCAGGTTGTTTTGTTTTTTGTCGGAACGGCGAATTTCAATATAGTTTTTAACCGCAATAAACAACCCTAGTGCAATAAAAGCACCGGGAGGCAGTATGGCCAATAATACGGGTTGGTAGTTTTCGCTAAATGTAATGGTAAGAGATTTTGCTGATTCACCAAACATTAAATCCATTAAAGTCTTACAGGAAGGAAAGGTCCGCCGGGCCAAGCTCTACTACCTTAGGAGTCGGGTGGGAAAAGCCACTCGTATTAAGGAGCGGACCTCACAGTA
>CAYLXI010000014.1:0-16834 GCA_964387695.1 uncultured Piscirickettsiaceae bacterium | reverse complement strand
CATTTGATCAAACAGCGTACCATTACCAATAATTTCACGAAAAGCACCAAGTAAAATTAAAATGATTGCAAAACCTGCACCCATAAATAGAGCATCTACAATAGCTTTATCAACAGGTTGTTTAGATGCAAATGCCTCAGCACGGCCTAAAATGGCACAGTTTGTAACGATTAAGGGAATAAATATTCCTAAAATACCGTGCAATGTATGTAGGTAAGCATTCATCAGCAGATCAATAATGGTCACTGCAGAGGCAATAATGGCAATAAAAACAGGAATACGAATCTCATCAGAAACATGGTCTCTAATAAGAGAAACAAGTACATTTGATATAAGTAGAACTGCCATGGTTGCTAGGCCTAACCCTATGCCATTAACGGTGTTATTGGTAACAGCGAGTAGAGGACAAAGACCTAAAAGAGCAACGAGAGCTTGGTTATTTGTCCAGAGACCATTTTCTGCAATATGTTTATATTCACTTAGCTTAGTTTTAATAAAATTAGGTTGAGTCATCTTCTCATCAGAAAAGGGGTTTATATTATTCATACAGTACCTCTCCTTTTTTATTAATAAACTTTAAAGTATTACGAACGGCAGTCACAACAGCTCTTGGGGTGATGGTCGCTCCGGTAAATTGGTCAAATTTCCCCCCATCTTTTTTAACACGCCATTCAGCACTATTATCCTCACTTAAGTATTGAGCGTCAAATCCAGTAATCCAATTAGACCTTCTAATTTCAATTTTATCACCTAACCCAGGAGTTTCTCTGTGTTTTAGAACCCTAACGCCTGAAATTCTTCCGTCTTTAAATACCCCAATAAGAATATGAATGTTTCCTGTATAGCCATCTGGAGCAATGGTTTCTAAAATAATTCCTACGGGTTTTCCGTCTAAACGAGCACGATAAATGGTTACGGGTTCAGGTGTTCCTAAATGTTGCTCGGAGATGACTGTTTTTGTGTCTTGCAAAGGGTCGTTATTATAGTAGTGTGCGGGTAAAACCTGATTAAAAGCGGATAGTAATGCTTTTCTTTCTGCCTTGGCGATGTCATCTTTAGTGAGTTGCATGACACCTAAGAGTAAACTTATACCTATAAAAGTAAATAAACTCAAGGAAGATGCTGATTTAAACATTTGTTTCCAGAGTAATTGTTTAGAAGAATATTTGTGAGGTTTAGTCATTTGATTTTTTATCTAATAAATGTCTGTGTCCAAATACACGGGGTTGCGTATATTGGTCAATTAAAGGTACGCACATATTCATCAGTAGAATAGCAAAAGCGATGGCATCAGGAAAAGCACCCCAATTACGAATGATATAAAGTAACACTCCTATACAGGCGGCATAAATTAAACGACCTCGCGGTGTCGTGCTAGAGGTAACTGGATCTGTAATAATAAAAAAAGCAGCTAACATGGTTCCACCAGAAAAAAGGTGGAAGGAAACAGAAGCATATTTTGTTGGGTCTATGGTATGAAATATAAAAGCAATTAAAGATAAAGATCCTAAAAAAGCAACAGGATATTGCCAGCGAATGGATCTCGTATAGAGCATCCAAATACCTCCTATAAAAAAGGCTAAATTAATCCATGCCCAACCTGCACCAAATTGCAAAGCACTAAATAAAGAATAAGTTGCCTCTTGTTGTATGGGTTCACCCATAGCAACAGCTGTTTTAACGATTCCAAGAGGGGTAGCACCCGTAATCGCATCTAACGAAAGTTGAGAGCTTAAACCAAATATGATGTTAAAGGAATCCATAAAAGCAAGCTGAAATCCCAGAGCAGTATGAGGCAAGGTGTAAATTGACATGTGTGCAGGAAAAGAAATTAATAAAAAAGCAAATCCTAGCATTGCGGGGTTGAAGAGATTGTAGCCAAGCCCTCCATAAAGGTGTTTTCCAAAAATTACGGCAAAGATTGTTCCAGAAACAATAATCCACCAAGGTGCATCAGGAGGGATACAAAAAACTAGACCCGTAACGGTAATAAGTATGCTTAAATCGCTTAAATAGGGTTTTACTGGGCGACCACGCATTTTGAGCATAATAAACTCTACCAGTAGGGCGGTCATTAATGCGAGTACCCATTGAATGGTGATTCCCCAACCAAAAAAGAATATATGGGTGAGCATTGCGGGTAAAGTCGCAATTTGCACCTGCATCATCAGTTTTTGCACACTCAAGTTACTATGAAGAAAGGGGGATGTGGGAAAAGAACTCAAATTTAATCTTCCTTTGAATCGTTTGTTAAGTTTGGTTTAACCTTGGAGCCTGTTTTTTTAGCTAAGTGATCTTTATGAATAACTTTATCTTCTGGTAATTTTACATCTTGATTAACTTCTTCTGAATGAATTTTTGTTTCATCTTGATTGTTGATATATTCAGGATTAAATTGAGAAGCTTGTTTTTTTGCTAGAACACGCGCCTTAGATGCTTGAACAGCAGCTTTTCGTTTATTTTTTTTAGTTGAATCAAGATCAGGTAGATGAGAAGTATTTTTAAGGGTTAAGGTTTCAGGATGAGAGCCAGCCTTTAATTGTCGTTTTTCTTGTGCTATTTTTTTTGCAGCAGCAATGGCTTTATCTCTTGCAGAGACAGGCTTGATTTTATCTTCAGTTATTGATGCAGAGTCTGAAGAAGTATTTTTTTGAGGGGTTGGTTTTTTAGCCGCTGCTCTTGCGGCGGCAGCTCTTGCGGCAGCAGATTTTTTAGGGTTAGGCGTGGTGATAGCTCCCGTTTCTGTTAGTTTAGCTTTTTCGAGAGCTTGTTTTTTAACGGCCGCTTTTTTAGCTTTCATGCGTGCAGCTTTTTCGGTTTTTTCCGTTTCAAGTCGTGTTAACCTAGCTTCATGGCGATTTCTTGCTAAGTCTGTGGCTTTTTCTTCGAGTTTCAGTTGTCTGATCTCTGCTTTAGAGTGGCGATAATATTGTACCAACGGGATATTACTAGGGCAGACAAAAGAGCAGCATCCACACTCAATACAATCAAAAACATTGAGTTCTTCAACCTTGTTAAATTCTTCTGATCGACTATACCAATAAAGTTGCTGTGGGAGTAGATTAATAGGACAAGCATCCATGCATTCGCCACACCTAATGCAAGGATAGACTTCTTCAACGGGTTTAGGAGGGTTGGCAAGTATGCAGTTAGTGGTTTTTAAGACAGGCACTAAATTAGAGGGCATTTTAACGCCCATCATAGGCCCTCCCATAATCAATGGGTAGTTTAAGGATGTTTTTGGATAAGCCTGTTCAGCTAAAATATTGAAATGAGTTCCTAGTAATGCCTTGATGTTGAAAGGTTCTTTAAGCCCTAAACCAGAGACGGTTACTAAACGCTCAGTAAGTGGGTTACCATATTTAACAGCTTGGTAAATGGCTGAGTAGGTTGCAACATTCATCAAAAGAATGCCCGTGTCTATCGCGTGGGAATTGGGGGCAGTTTCTAGGCCTGTAAGTTCTTGAGTGAGTTGTTTTTGTCCACCCATAGGATAAACTGTTGGAACGACTTTAATTTCTACTGGAGTGTTTTTAGCAGCTATTTTCATAGCTTTAATGGCTCGGGGCTTATTGCTTTCTATACCACATAATACTTTACTTGAACCTAAAGCTTGGGCAACAATTATTGCCCCTTGCACAATATCTTCGGCTTGGGTTTGCATCAAAATATCATCGCAGGTGATAAAAGGTTCACATTCTGCACCATTTAACAGCAGGGTATGAATCTTGTTTGCTTCATCGGGGATTTTTGCAAAAGTAGGGAATCCAGCACCACCCATTCCAACGATTCCTGCACGGTAAATAATTTCTTTTAAAGCTTTTGGTGAGGAAGGAGGGTGTCCAGAAACTTGTAAGGCATTGTCTAATGTTGTCTCTTTAAAATCAGGGGTCAAAATAATACAACGATTAGGAATACCTGAAGCATGGGGAGTCATTCTTTCTTCTATGGCAGAAATTATACCAGAAGTGGGGGCGTGAATAGGAGCATTAAGACCCTTTTTAGTATCTGCGATACACTGATTTTTTTGTACTAAATCTCCTTTTTTAACTAAAGGTTCTACGGCTAATCCTATGTGTTGCTGTAGAGATAAAACCAATTCACTAGGAATGATTTGAGTTTTTAATGGATGAGAATTACTTAATTCTTTATTATATTTTGGAAAAATACCACCATGAAAATGGTGTTTCCAACGCTTCGCCATAGGATAGAGGTAGGAGTAACCTTGAACCAACCAAATCAATAGTTTAGATTTGCTAGGATATTTCATTTTAACCCGCCTGTTAGAGGAGAGTCATCAGGCTTAGGCGGCGACCAATTTTTTTGGGTTATTTTCTCTGGAAGCATATCAATACAATCTACAGGACATACAGGAATACATTTTTCACAGCCAGTACATTCTTGTTGAATAACGGTGTGCATGAGTTTTGTTGCTCCCATTATGGCATCAACAGGGCAGGCTTTAATGCAGTGGGTACAGCCAATACAAATGTCTTCATCAATAAAAGCCGTAATTTTGCCTAATTTTTCTTCAGGTACGGCATCCATTTCTTTGGGTTGACGAAGGGTGATTTCTGAAATAAGAATCATCACCTCTTGTCCACCAGGAATACATAAATTAACCTCTGTTTCGTTGGTGTCGTTTAGAGCATCTTTAGCAAGGGCTTCGGCATAAGGTTTACACCCTGGAAAAGAGCATTGCCCGCACTGGGTTTGTGGCAATATTTTATCAATAGATTCTGCAACAGGGTTTCCCTCAATTTTAAACTTAATGGCAGCATAACCCAGTAGCAACCCAAATAATGTGGCTAAACCAAGAAAAATAATTAACGCAGTTAACATAGTAATTTTATGGGACTAAACCGCCGAACCCCATAAAGGCAACAGACATTAAGCCTGCTGTAATTAAGGCAATCGGGGCACCACGAAATGGACGAGGAACATCTGCATATTCAATACGTTCTCGCATGGAGGCAAATAAAATCATTACAAGTGTAAAGCCAACCGCAGCACCAAATCCATAAAAAGCAGATTCTAAAAAGTTATTTTTTTCTCCTACATTGAGTAAAGCAACCCCTAAAACAGCACAATTAGTGGTGATAAGTGGTAGGTAGATACCTAAAACTTGGTAAAGAGCGGGGCTAGTTTTATGAATTGCCATTTCTGTAAATCCTACCACGGCGGCAATGGCAAGAATAAAACCAATAGTTTGCAAAAATTCTAAATCAAAAGGTTCTAATAGGTAAGTATAAATAAGATAGCTTAAAACAGAGGAAAGAGTCATGACAAAAGTAGTGGCAAACCCCATTCCTAGAGCGGCATCAGTTTTTTTAGACACACCCATAAAAGGGCATAGCCCTAAAAATTTTACTAGCACAAAGTTGTTGACTAAAACGGTACTAATAATAATAAGAATGTACTCAGTCATAAGTAGGTTTTACTTTATTCTCATTCCGGGGGTTGCACCTTCATCGGGAGTTAATAAGAAAATATTTTCACCTCCAGGTCCTGGAGCAAGAATCATTCCTTCGGATAGCCCAAAACGCATTTTTCTAGGCTTAAGATTAGCGACCATAACAGTGGTTTTACCAATTAAATCAGATGCTTGATAGGCAGATTTAATGCCTGCAAAAACTTGCCTTTTCTCAAACCCTAAATCGAGCGTTAGTTTTAAAAGCTTATTGGCTTCTGGAACTTCTTCTGCATGAATGATTGTAGCAACTCTTAAATCTATTTTTAAGAAGTCATCAATGCTGATTTCGGGAGCTAAGGGTTCAAATTTGCCTTGAGTTAAAGAGGTTTTATCGGTAGATTTATTGCTAGAGAGTTTAGCGTTGTCATCTTTTTTGGTTTGTAAGTTTTGTTGTGAGTCTTCTAGCATTTTATCAACCGCATCTTTATCAACTCTTTGCATAAGGGTTTTAAATTTAGTGATTTTATGTCCCAATAAAGGGGTTTCAATGTCTGACCATTTTACAGAGTTAATCTGTAAAAACGCAAAAGATTTTTTTGAGGTTTCTGGCAATACAGGGGTTAAAAAAGTAATTAGAACTCTAAACAGGTTAATTCCAAGGCTAACGGATTCATGCAATTCAGTTTCTTTGCCCTCTTGTTTAGCAAGCACCCAAGGAGCGGTTTCATCAATATATTCATTGGCAATATCTGCAATAGCCATTATTTCACGCATGGCTTGGCCATAATCACGGCTTTCATAAAGTTTGGCAATTTTTTCAGATTGATTAACAGCGTTGTCGTATAAGTTCTGAGCTTCTTTTGACCAGGTAGATGCAAGTTTACCATCAAACTTTTTTACCACAAATCCTGCACAACGGCTGGCAATGTTAACCACTTTGCCCACTAGGTCAGAGTTTACTCTCTGGGCAAAATCTTCTAGGTTTAAGTCAAGGTCATCAATTTTACTTGATAATTTGGCGGCAAAATAATACCTTAAATATTCTGGATTTAAATGCTCTAAATAGGTTTTTGCCATAATAAATGTGCCACGAGATTTAGACATTTTTTGCCCATCAACAGTTAAAAATCCGTGGGCATAAATGGCATCGGGGGTTCTAAATCCAGCACCTGATAACATGGCAGGCCAAAAGAGAGCATGAAAGTAAATAATATCTTTGCCAATAAAATGATAAAGCTCCGTTTTAGACTCTTTTTGCCAATATTCATCAAAGTCCATGCCTGTTTTATCACAGTAGGCTTTAAAACTTGCCATGTAACCTACAGGAGCATCTAGCCAAACATAAAAAAATTTATCTTTTTCACCTGGAATTTCAAAACCAAAATAAGGCGCATCACGAGAAATATCCCAAGCTCTTAACCCTGTTTGAAACCATTCGTCTAGCTTATTAGCAATTTGGGTCTGCAAATGTCCCTTGTGCGTCCATTCTTTAAGCATTTCTTCAAAGTGAGGCAGCTCAAAAAATAAATGGTCGCTATCTTTTTCAATAGGGGTTGCACCAGACACGGCAGATTTGGGGTCAATTAGCTCAGTGGTGCTATAGGTTGCTCCACAGGATTCACAGTTATCCCCATATTGGTCTAGTGTTTTGCACTTGGGGCAAGTGCCTTTAATAAATCTATCTGGTAAAAACATTTTTTTTTCTGGGTCAAATAATTGTGAAATTGTTTTGCGAGAAATATGCCCCTTTTCTTTAAGTTGAGTATAAATATAACTTGAAAGATCTTTGTTTTCTGGAGAATTGGTGCTGTGATAATGATCAAAATGAATATTAAATCCTGCAAAATCAGCTTGGTGTTCGGCAGAAACTTTAGCAATTAATTCTTCTGGGCTAATGCCTTCAGTTTGAGCTTTTAGCATAATTGGTGTGCCATGGGCATCGTCAGCACAAACAAAAGTACAAGTGTGCCCGCGCATTTTTTGAAACCTAGACCAAATGTCGGTTTGAATATATTCAACTAAATGACCCAAGTGAATAGGCCCGTTAGCGTAGGGTAATGCACTGGTAATAAGTATTTTGCGTTTGGTGTTTGTTGATGAAGGCAACATATAAAAGATTTTCCGATAAGTTTGATAAGATTTTTAGTCTAAAAATAATCGAATCATTATACCTTAATCCCTGAAAAAAGGAGTCTCTGATTATTTCTTGGATTATCTCTCTAATCCCTATTTATAAAACTGGTAAGGGCTGGTGCTATATGCCAATTTTCTGTGTAGGGATTTGGGGTAAGGGTAAAACTAGAATCTGTTGCCAGCACTTGGTGAACAAAAGATAACACCTTGCATTTGTTCTCCAACAGGGATTAGAATAACTATGTTTTTATTCTTGTTCTTTAGAGTTCAGAGAGTCTTGTGAAACCATGATTTCTTCGATGGTAAACCCCGTCATATCACGAATAGTACGCCATAGGTAGTAAAGAATTATCATCATCATCAGCATAGAAGGGATGGCAATAACAGGATAGCTCATTAAAGTTAGGCGGCCTAGCTCTTCATTGAATTCAGTAGTGCCTGTTGGGCTGGTGACAATCCAACTGGCAAGAAAATAATTCATCGTTGCCGAAAAGAAAAAAGTACCACTTAATAAATAGGTGGTTCTTAATAATCTTTTTTCAAAACCAATAAGATTGTTTCTTTCTTCTAGCCGTTGCTTTATTTTGTTAACATTCATGATTGCAGGGTTGTAAATTAAAGTTTTTATCAATGGATAGCGGGTATAGGTAGAAATCAACACTGCAATGCCAATAATGCCAGGAATGGCGGCTTCTTTAATCGCTAGCCACTGAGTATCTAGTTCAAATAAGCCGATTCCTCCTGTCAGTAATATGCTCACAAATCCTAAAATTGAAATAAAATTGGTTTTTTTATACTTAATTCGTTCAAATATTCCCCAGCCCAATGGAAATGACAAGGCAAGAATAAGTCCATTGGTTGCACCAAGAGCATCGTCCCCACTAAACTTCATTAGAATTACAGATGGGATAATAATGCTCACCAAAAGGTCAATCATGGGTCTTGGTTTGTGTTCAGGTGTGTTTTGTAGCTTAGAAGTTTGATTCATTGTCGTCTTTTTTATTAATGGTTGAGAAATTGAAATTGTTTGGAAAAGAAGTGTAACAGAGTTTTTTGTGTGGTTGGGTTAGTTATTAAGTGATTCCTAAAGGAGTCACTTAAGGAAGAACTTAACAACTAAGATTATTTTATACTGGCTAAACGAGCCGATATTTTCACTGCATTTCGTTGCAATAGCTAGCTATTACTCATCATTTTAACACAAATAGCGACTCGTTTTTCAGCCTATTTAACCATTTTTTGTGAGTAGATATTGGCAAGGAGAGTTTCAATAATGTCAATTATCATAAAAAGATAGAGTTGAAGGGAGGTGAAGGTAAGAGGTTAAACTTGAAATTAGATAAAATATTTTTATGATAGTTAAGCTCTTTGAGAACTAATATGGTAAAATTTTCGGCTTTCCAGTATTTTTAGTTTTTTTAACAATTTTAAGAGTGAGAGCAATGCCGGTTATTACCCTGCCAGACGGATCCCAAAAAGAATTTTCGCAACCAGTTTCAGTCATAGAAGTGGCAGCTGATATCGGAGCGGGATTAGCAAAAGCAACCATTGCAGGGCATGTTAATGGGATGTTGGTAGACGCTTGTGAGTTGATTGAGCAAGATGCGGCGTTGAAAATAGTAACCATTAAAGATGATGACGGTTTGCACATTATGCGTCATTCGTGTGCCCACTTGTTAGGCCATGCATTGAAGCAACTTTATCCCAAAGCTAAAATGGCGATTGGTCCTGTAGTTGATAATGGTTTTTACTATGACATAGACATGGAAGAAAAAATTTCCCCAGATGACTTGAGTTCAATTCAACAGCGTATGGCAAAGTTGGCGAAAACTAAGTATTCAGTGGTTAAAAAAATGACCCCTCGTGCAGAAGCCTTAGAGCTGTTTAACTCTCGAGAGGAAAGCTATAAAATTGAATTAATTGAAAACATGCCAGATGAGACACAATTTGCTCTATATTATCATCAAGAGTATATTGATATGTGTCGTGGTCCGCATTTGCCAAATATGTCATTTGTTAAGGCCTTTAAATTAACGCATGTTGCAGGAGCTTATTGGCGGGGTGATTCCAGTAATAAAATGCTACAGCGCATTTATGGCGTAGCCTTTGCAAATAAAGAATCTTTAAAATCTTATTTGTTAATGATGGAGGAGGCTGAAAAACGCGATCATCGTAAGTTAGGAAAATCTTTAGATTTGTTTCACCTAGAAGAGGCCGCTCCTGGAATGGCTTTTTGGCATCCTAAGGGTGCAACCCTGTTCCGTATAGTAGAGGATTATATGCGTCAACAGTTGGCGGAAAGTGGCTACCAAGAAATACAAACCCCATTGATTATGGATCGCTCATTATGGGAGAAATCTGGTCATTGGGATAAATTTAAAGACCACATGTTTACAACCTCAACTGAGCATAAAGATTATGCGGTTAAACCCATGAATTGTCCTGGGCATGTTCAGGTGTACAATAGAGAGTTCAATAGTTATCGTGATTTACCTATTCGTTTGGCAGAATTTGGCTTGGTACATAGGAATGAAGCATCAGGAACTTTGCATGGTTTAATGCGTGTACGATCATTTACTCAAGATGATGCCCATATTTTTTGTACAGAAGATCAAGTTCAAGAAGAAGTGCATTCCTGTATAAGCTTGGTGTTTGATACCTATAAAGATTTTGGCTTTGATGATATTTCTGTTAAATTTTCAACGCGACCAGAAGTTCGCGTTGGTTCTGATGAAGTTTGGGATTTTGCAGAAAAAGCTTTAGAGCAAACTTTGAAGAATGCGAGGATAGATTATGTTATTCAGCCGGGTGAAGGAGCTTTTTACGGGCCTAAAATTGAATTTCAATTAAAAGATTGTATTGATCGTGTTTGGCAGTGTGGTACTATTCAGTTAGATTTTTCTATGACGCAAGAAGAGCGCTTAAATGCTGTTTATATTGGGGAGGATAATCAAAAGCATCACCCTGTTATGATACATAGAGCTATTTTGGGTTCTCTAGAGCGTTTTGTTGCCATTTTGATTGAGCATTATGAGGGTAAGTTTCCAACTTGGCTTGCACCTCATCAGGTGGTGTTGGTAAATATTAACGCCTCTCAGAGTGAATATGTAAGTGATTTTGCAAAAAAATTAAAAAAACATGGCTTTAGAGTAGAAACAGACTTGAGAAATGAGAAGGTAGGGTTTAAAATTCGCCAGCATACTTTGCAAAAAGTACCCTATATTTTAGTAGCAGGCGATCAAGAAAAAGAAAATAAAACAGTGAATGTTAGGGCTAGGGGAGGTGTAAGCCTCGGTAGCTTTACATTTGAAGAATTAATTAATTTACTGACTAACGATATCGCTCAGCTTGGGCGAGTTGTTGAGTCATAGGAGGATAAGGCTATCGCAGTTCGTAGAGGCCGTGGGAGACCACAAAGACAAGAAACACCAAAAGATAATATTAATGAATTTATCTCTGCAAGAGAGGTCAGGCTGATCGACGCAGGAGGTGAACAATTGGGTGTTGTTTCAACTCGAAATGCCCTAGAGCGTGCTCGTGAAGCTGGACTAGATTTAGTTGAAATTTCGGCTAAGTCTAATCCCCCTGTTTGTAAAATCATGGATTACGGGAAATACCGTTTTCAACAGCAAAAGAAAAAGCAAGAAGCTAAGAAAAATCAAAAGCAGGTTCAAATTAAAGAAGTTAAGTTTCGCCCAGGCACAGATATTGGCGATTACAATGTTAAATTGAAAAATGCGACTAAGTTTCTTGAAAATGGAGATAGGGTTAAAATTACTATTTGGTTCCGTGGTAGAGAAATTACTCATAAAGATTTAGGGATGAAAATGCTGCAGCGAGTTAAGGAAGATTTAAAAGAGCTTGCTGTAGTAGAGCAAATGCCAAAAATGGAAGGGCGTACGCTACAGATGATGATTGCCCCTGTTAAGAAATCTTAAGTGTTATAAAAAATTTATTTGCTCATTTAATTATGAGTGACTGAATTTCCATTTCTTATTAATAAATTCCTTAAATAAGAAATTGGAAAGTAGGCCGAAAGGCCAAATACAATAACTAGGATAAATGTTTACATTTGTTTCTGGTGCAGCCCACTCAGTGCTGTGTATTGTTTCAAGTTTTGCAAAATTAATTCTTGTGTTTTTATATAAGAACTTAAATGAAAGCAAAGCATTTTAAAACTGATGGGTATTTAATGCTTTTTTAATAACCTTAGTTGTTAAGTTAAATACCTAAAAGATTGGAGTTTTAGCGATGCCTAAGATGAAAACAAATAAAAGTGCTCAAAAGCGCTTTAGAAAAACTGGCTCAGGCCGATTTAAGTGCAACCAAGCACACCGTCGTCATATCTTGACAAAAAAATCAACCAAGCGTAAGCGTCATCTTCGTTCTGCGAGCATGATTCACGATAACGATGTGGCAATGGTTCGCCGCATGCTACCATACAGCTAAGGGAGATTAAAAATGGCAAGAGTTAAAAGGGGTGTAGTTGCCCGCAAAAGACATAATAAAGTTTTAAAAGCGGCAAAGGGATATTACGGAGCTCGTCGTAAAGTTTTCCGTGTTGCTAAACAAGCCGTTATTAAAGCGGGTCAATATGCATATCGCGATCGTCGTGCTAAAAAACGTACCTTTCGTCGTTTATGGATTGCTCGTATTAACGCAGCAGCCCGTTTAAATGGAATGACTTATAGTCGCTTCATTAACGGTTTAAACAAAGCGGGTATTGAAGTTGATCGTAAAGTTTTATCTGATATTGCAATTCACGATGCTGAAGTATTTTCTACCATCGTTGAAAAAGCAAAATCAGCTATTGCTTAATCAATTTCACTTGGCATGCCTTTTAAGATTTTTTTAGGGGCAGGTTGTAGAGTAAGGGGGGGACTTAGGTTCCCTTTTTTATATTTAAAACTAACGGCTTAATTAAAGATTTATTAAAAAATTTTAGATTAAGTCGTTAGTTTTAAATATAAAGTTTAATTATTTAAAATCAAGGGTCTATTTTATCATGCAACAACAACTGCAAGATATTGTTTCTCAAGCAGAAATTATCATCAATGCTGTCTCTGATTTAGCAAGCCTAGACGAAATACGTATTCAATTTTTGGGTAAAAAAGGCAAGCTAACAGCCATGATGAAAACCCTGGGCAAGCTTTCAAATGAAGAGCGGCCTAAAGCAGGGCAGTTAATTAATGACGCAAAACAACGGGTTCAGGGATTACTTTTAGCGAAGAAAAACCAATTAAGTGATGTAGCCCTAGCTAAAATTTTGGCAGAGGAAGCCCTTGATATTACTTTACCTGGTCGTGACTTAGATGTGGGAGGTTTGCATCCAGTTACGCGTACTTTGCGTCGTATCGAAAGTATCTTTGCTCGAGCAGGTTTTGATGTGGAGACAGGGCCAGAAGTAGAAGATGATTGGCATAACTTTGAAGCCTTAAATATTCCTGAAACTCATCCCGCACGAGCAATGCACGATACCTTTTATTTTGACGAAAGTACAGTGTTAAGAACCCATACTTCGGGGGTTCAAATTCGTACTATGGAAAATCGTGATGGACCCATGAGGATTATTGCTCCAGGGCGAGTTTATCGTTGTGATTCAGATCAAACGCATACCCCTATGTTTCATCAGGTTGAAGGTTTGATTTTGGAGGAAAATGCCAGCTTTGCACAACTTAGAACTTTAATCATTGAGTTTTTACGACAGTTTTTTGAGGATGAAAATCTTAAAGTACGGTTTAGACCTTCTTATTTTCCCTTTACTGAGCCATCAGCGGAAGTTGATATTGCAACAGATTTGTTTGGTGATGGTCGTTGGATTGAGGTCTTAGGCTGTGGAATGGTACACCCTAATGTCTTGAAAAATGTAGACGTAGATTCTGAAAAATATACAGGGCTTGCCTTTGGTCTAGGTGTCGAACGCTTAGCGATGTTGCGTTATGGAGTGACTGATTTACGCCATTTCTTTGAAAATGATTTACGATTTTTAAAACAGTTTAAATAACTTAACCTCCAATCCCTATTTAGAAATTTGGCATATAGACCACCCCTTGTTCACTAATGATATTAAAAAATATCAGCGTAACCTATGGGTGAAACTAAGGCATTTTGCCCGCTCAAGAATTGATGAGATGAGAATATGAAATTTAGTGAAAATTGGTTTAGAGAATGGACGAGTCCAAATAGAGATTCTAATGACTTAGCAGAGCAGTTGAGTTTAGCAGGGCTTGAAGTCGATGAGGTTTTGCCAGTTGCACCGCATTTTACTAATGTGGTGGTTGGGAAGGTTTTATCGCTAGAAAAACACCCTGATGCGAATAGATTAAGAGTTACTCAAGTAGATGTGGGAGCCTCTGAGACTATTCAGATCGTCTGTGGAGCTAAAAATGTTGCCGTAGGGATGAAAGTTTGCTGTGCTAAAGTAGGGGCAGTATTACCTGGGAATTTTAAAATCCAAGCAGCAAAATTGCGTGGTGTAGCATCTCATGGGATGCTATGCGGAGCGACAGAAATAGGTTTGGCTGATGAAGGTGTAGATGGCTTGCACATTTTGCCTCAAGATGCACCTGTTGGGCTAGGTATTCGTGAGTACCTGAATTTAAATGATACGATAATTGATGTTGACTTAACTCCTAATCGTGCAGATTGTTTAAGTATTGAAGGTATGGCACGAGATGCGGCGGCGATGGATAATATTGCTTGGCAGCAGCCTTATGACTCTGTTAAAACTGAGAAGTCAGGAGCGTGTTCACAAACCATTGTCATTGAAGATAAGAAGTCTTGTCCTAAATATTTGGGATGCATAGTAACAGATTATAACCTTATGGCGAACACTCCATCTTGGATGGTACAACGAATTGAAAGAGCAGGTTTATCTTCTAAAAGTTTAGTGGTTGATATTACTAATTATGTTTTATTAGAACTTGGTCAGCCAATGCACGCTTTTGATTTAGACAAGCTCTCAGGTTCAATAAAAGTTCGTCAAGCAGTTGCTGGAGAGTTTTTTACGACTCTGGATGAGAAGGAGTTGACAATACAATTAGGTTCGCTAGTGATTGCAGATGATTCTGGAGTTATTGCTCTTGCAGGCATAATGGGAGGGCTTGCTACCGCTGTATCAAAAACCACAACCAAAGTATTTTTTGAATGTGCGCATTTTACGCCTTTGAGTATTGTTGGTAAGGCCCGTTCTTATGGATTGCATACCGATTCTTCACACCGTTTTGAGCGTGGAGTAGATCCTCTGTTACCTGATAGAGCACTGGAAAGAGCTTTGTCTTTGTTTGTAGAAATTGCAGGCGGAAAGGTTTCAGAAGTTATTTCTCAAATATCAGAAAAGGATATGCCTGTTGCTAAAATCATTCAGTTACGACCTGAACGAGTGACGAAGTTATTAGGAGCTAAAATTTCAGCACAGGAAATTGAAAATATCTTTCATCGACTTGGTTTTGGCGTTAAAATAAGCAATTATGGGTGGGAAATGACCGCACCTAGCTATAGATTTGATATGGAAATTGAAGCAGATCTTATTGAGGAAGTAGGGAGGATTTATGGTTATAATAATCTTCCAGAAGTTCAAATTGAAGCGCCAGTGCGTTTACCAAATTTACCAGAATCAGAACAAGAACTTTATAGTTTAAAGCAGGCTCTAGTGCAACGAGGTTATCAAGAAGTGGTAACTTATAGTTTTGTGGAAGAAAAAGTTCAAGAAAAGTTAGTTCCTGAATTGCCTTTTGTCGTACTTAAAAACCCTATTTCTGATGATATGAAAGCAATGAGAACAACTTTGTTTTTAGGGTTATTAAGCACTATTTCTTATAATCAAAACCGTCAGCAAAATAGAATTAAGATTTTTGAATCAGGTTTAACTTTTATTAAACTGGATGGAGATCTCAAACAGTTGCCTGTCATTGGCGGAGCGGTTGTCGGGTCAAAATGCCCTGCTAATTGGGCGGTTGAAGAAGATAGGAACATGGACTTTTTTGATTTAAAAGGTGATGTTGAAACTTTGTTGTCAATGAGTCATATAAAAGGTAAAGTGCGTTTTGAAGCACATGAATATGCTATCTTTCACCCAGGTCAGTCAGCAGCAATCACTCTAAATGGTCGTACTATTGGTTTTATGGGTCAGTTACACCCTAGTCATACTAAAATGGTAGGGGTATCTGGAAAGGTATTTTTATTTGAAATAAGACTAGATGCCTTGTCTAAAATGACTGTACCAACAGCGGATAAACTGTCCAAATTTCCTGAGGTACAGCGTGACTTAGCCTTTGTTGTTGAAGAGAGCTTACCTGTTCAAGATTTATTAGACGCAGTTAAAGAAGTGGAATCAGATATTTTACAGTCAGTTGAGCTATTTGATGTTTACCGTGGTGAAGGGGTTGAAAATAATCAAAAAAGCATTGCATTGAACTTGCGCATTCAACATATTGACAGAACACTTCAAGATGAAGAAGTTGAAGCTGTTGTTTTAGAGGTTATTAAGCTCGCAGAGCAAAAAGTTTCTGCATGTTTAAGATAAAATCTAGCGATAGGACTGTAGTTAAATAAAGGAGTTATTTATGGCATTAACAAAAGCAAATCTTTCTCAAAACTTATCAGATTCTTTTGGCTTCAACAAAAGGGAATCAAAAGAAATTGTAGAGCAGTTTTTTAATGAAATGGGGCGTGTATTAGTGAAGGGTGAGCAAATTAAATTGTCTGGATTTGGTAATTTTGAATTAAAAGATAAGGTATCTCGTCCAGGAAGAAATCCAAGGACAGGAGAAGATGTCTCTATTTCTGCTCGTAGAGTGGTTACTTTTAAACCAGGCCAAAAACTTCGTGCTAAAATAGAAAATTATGGTCAAGCCTAAAAATATAAAATCTATTTCTCCTGTACTGCAGTTAGAAATTGATGTTCCTGATAAAAAGTATTTTACTATTGGTGAAGTGAGTGAGATATGTGGTTTAAAATCACATGTGTTACGATATTGGGAGCAAGTTTTTCCTCAACTTGAACCAAGTAAGCGTCGTGGTCGTCGTTATTATCAAAGAAAAGACCTAGAGCTGTTAATTGAAATAAAGTCCTTATTGCATGATCAAGGGTTTACGATACCTGGTGCAAAGTCTCGGTTAGCAAAAGGCATCGTGGTAGTTAATGCTGCGGTGTTCGATGATGAAAATACCGTGATGTCTAAGTTACAGTTGATGCGCCAAGAACTAAAGTCTTTTCAGAATCATCTTAAGATACTTCCTTAAGGAACCACTTAACAACTAAGATTATTTTATACTGGCTAAACGAGC
>CAYLXI010000013.1:18074-21767 GCA_964387695.1 uncultured Piscirickettsiaceae bacterium | reverse complement strand
AAGTTCTTCCTTAGGGGATCTTAGTCAAGTTTACAGCCTCTGCGTTATCATTTCTTGCAATAGCTAGCCATTACTGAGAAATGATGCCTTGATGCTGAAAACTCGTCGTTGCTAACATTCTAAGTAGGGGTGTGGGTTAAGTATCTCCTTTATAAAATCTAGTTTTTTTCTGTTTTTACCAGGCCTGGTAAAATTTTTATCTTGTTTTTTTTAACAGTTCTCATGTGCAAATATTCATAAGTGGCAATCTGGTCTTTTATGAGGCAGTTTTTGCCGAAATAAATGGATCAAATGATTTTTTTAGGTATTTTTTATTTTTTAAGGCTAAAGTTTTTTCTATTTTTGCCGATAGCGGCAATTTTATATAAAAAATATGTTTTTTTCAGCTTTGGCACTCTCATTGCTAAATACCCGCTATATTCATAAAAGTTTTTGACCAGAAAAGAGAGGTATTGCCTCTTAAAAGGAATGAAAAATGGGCTCTATTCTTGGTATACATGAGACGGCGTTACTTGTGCGTAGTCAACGACAGGAAATTTTGGCTAACAATCTTGCTAATGCTGATACACCAAATTTTAAAGCGCGAGATTTAGATTGGCGGAGCAAAATGGCTGCGGCACAAGATGATGTTAAACGAGGGCCTTATCGTCCTGATATGGTTAGAACCAATGAAAGGCATATAGAAGGGTTTGCTAAGCTAAGTACTGATAACTTTTTAAAGTTTAGAGTGCCTACTCAGCCATCTTTAGATGGAAATACCGTTGAAACACATATAGAAAAAGCACAGTTTATGGAAAATTCTATGCAGTATCAAGCAACATTAAGATTTTTAGATAGCAGAATCTCAGGCATTCGTACTGTCTTGAAAGGTCAATAGGGAGTGAGTTATGTCAATGTTTAAGGTTTTAGATATTTCAGGGTCTGGATTACATGCACAAACAATCCGTTTAAATACAATTGCCTCTAATATGGCGAATGTAGATAGTATTAGTTCCAATGCGGACACAACTTTTCGTGGTAAAAAGCCTATTTTTGAAACAATTTTAGATAGTGCAACAGGCTTGCCTACGGGCGGGGTAAGGGTGAGGGATATTGTAGAAAATCAGGCTCCATTAAAAATGGAATTTAGTCCAAATCATCCCATGGCTAACGGAGAGGGTTATATTTTTCGCCCCAATGTTAATGTGGTGGAAGAAATGACAGATATGATGAGTGCATCAAGAACTTTTCAAACTAATATTGAAGTAATGAATACTGCCAAGCAGTTATTGCTAAGAACCATCCAGATAGGTAAGTAGGGAGTAAGTGATCTATGTCAATCCAGTTGCCAAACACAGGTGTGAGTTCAGGCTCTTATATAGAGTCTTTGCAACAATCCTCCAATCCTTCAAAATCTGCTCCCAGTGAGAGTCTTGATCAGGCAGATTTTTTAAGGTTATTAACCACGCAGTTGATGAATCAAGATCCAAGTAAGCCCATGGATCCTACCAATTTCATTACAGACCTTACTCAAATGAGTCAGCTAGAGGCAACAACACAGATGAACGCTTCGGTTCTCGCCATGACAAAAGGCTTTCAGTCTTTGCAAACGCTTCAAGGAGCATCCTTAATTGGGAAGTCAGTTCAGGTAGAAGGTGAAGATATGAGTCATGTGCAAGGAGCTGATACAGGGTTTAGGCTAGAGTTGAATCAGCCTCTTTCTGATGTAAGGGTTGTCATTTCAAATGAGGCTGGTTTGGTAAGAGAATTAGAGCTAGGTAATATCAACCAAGGCGAAAAACAAGTTTCTTGGGACGGTAAAAATTCTCTGGATATAGAGATGGCGTCTGGACAGTATAGTCTAACGGTATTTGGTACGGATTCAAATGGTGAATTACAGTCTATTAAATCAATTGTACCGAGCCAAGTTAATTCGGTAGGGATTAGCCCTGATGGCTCTATGAGCTTGGCGCTAGCAACGGGTGAAAGAGTGCCACTAGAAGCGGTTAGAGAGATAAGTAAGTAGTGTATTTGTAATGAAATAAGAGATTGCATTTTAATTGTGTAGATCTTTGTTTTTAAATAAAAAAGTTTTAGGAGAGTGGTTATGGGTGCACCTTTTGATTTAAATGCTTTAAGTGGTATTAATGCTGCGGCAAATGGGTTGTCGGTTATTGCTAACAATTTAGCGAACTCACAGTCAGTAGGTTTTAAGTCTTCAAGGGCTGAATTTTCTGATATGTTTTCAGGGTCTCAGACTTCTCCTGGTAATGGAGTTCGTGTTGCTGCCATTACACAAAACTTTTCTCAGGGTACTCTTAACGGTACTGGTAGAGAGTTAGATATGGCAATTGACGGAGAAGGGTTTTTTATTCTTGCTGATGGAACAGGTAAGTATGATAATGTTTATACTAGAAATGGCTCTTTTAAGTTAGATAAAGAAGGGTTCTTAACTTCTCAAGAAGGCAATAAAGTACAGGGTTTTTTGTTAAACGAGGCGCTATCAAAGGAAGCGAGGCCTGTTTTTGACACCACTTTAAGCTCTATTGATTTGGATGCGCTTAATCGTACCCCTAAAGCAACAGATGAAATGAGGTTTGATATTAATTTAGATGGGCAGGCTGGGAATAATAAAGATAATAATGCAGTTTCGGTGGGCAATGAAACGGTAGGAAATTTAGATAAATTAACAAATGTAAATGGTGCAGCTGGAGCTTTTGGCGGGTTTCCTGATTTTTCAACCAATAAAATTATTCATGATTCATTAGGGGGCGAACATCGTTTAACCGCAAACTTTTATAAAAGAGATGTTGTGACGCAAGATCTTTCAACCGCCAATGCAACAGGGGGTGTGGTTGCAGCGGGTTCTGCTGGTGCAGTTAAATATACCAGTTGGGTGGTACAGTATTCAGTGCAAGGCTTTGATGAAGCATCTAACTCTTGGAAAACCAGTGGTCATACTGAGTCATCTGCTGCAGGTCGAGCTACGGGTGATGAAGGAATGTTGTTTGAGTTGCGTTTTAATACTGGTGGTAAATTAATTGATGTTAGAAGTCCTGTTGGAGCAGCGCCTGCTGCAGGTGGTAACTCTAATCCTGTTGGGCAAGATACGGCTAATGCGGGACTTCCTGATGCCAACTGGGCTAGTGTTGGTAGTAAGGGTACTATGGCTTGGGTTATGGACACCCCTTTAACTGGAGCAAATGATCCTTTAGGTAATCCCCAGGCAACAAGTGTCAATATTTCGACATCTTTTGAAGAAATGACGCAGTTTGCAGGTTCTTATAATCTTCGTGGAGTCACTCAAAACGGTTTCCAGATTGGTGATTTGGTTGGTTTAAGAACAGGATTAGATGGGGTTATTGAAGCCAGATATTCAAATGGTCGCTCTATTCCCGTTGCACAATTGGGCATGGCAAACTTTGCAGATAAAAATGCTATGGAGAAATTAGGCGGTATGACCTATGCACAAAGTTTTGGGTCAGGTACGGTGCAGTTAGGAGCGCCTCAGGGTAATGGTTTTGGAACAATTCAAGCAGGATCCTTGGAGTATTCCAATGTGGATACTGCTACAGAGTTGGTGAATATGATTCAAACTCAAAGAACTTATCAAGCGTCTGCACAGGTTATTTCAACTTCACAGACCTTGGTGCAAACAATTTTAAATCTATAAAGAGACATTTATAAGGTTATATAGTGTTATCGGCCATTTCA
>CAYLXI010000013.1:0-17974 GCA_964387695.1 uncultured Piscirickettsiaceae bacterium | reverse complement strand
TTTTAAATCTATAAAGAGACATTTATAAGGTTATATAGTGTTATCGGCCATTTCATTTATTCTTTAGTGGTTTTTTACTAAAGATGGCATAAAGAGTGCTACATTTTTATTGCATATAAAAAAACACAAAAGTGTTAATGCACAAGGGATGAGGCACAGAGCAAAGACTCAATAGGAGGATGTTTTTAGTCCTCCATAAGTGCTTCTAACATTAATGAATGGTTTTTGTTTTAAAACGCCTAAGCCATTCATTATTTTTTTACCAAATAAAATATTGGAGAGATTAAATGGATCGCATGTTATTCATTGCCATGTCAGGTGCCAAAGAGGCAATGATTGCACAGGCGAATAATGCCAATAATCTAGCCAATGCCAATACCAATGGTTTTAAACAAGATTTTAATCAGTTTAGGGCTCAACATGTTGAAGGTCCAGGTTGGAATTCGCGTACCTATTCTATGTCTGAGCGCCCCGCAACAGATTTTACGGCGGGTTCGGTTAAGGTTACTGGCAGAAGCATGGATGTCATGACGCCACAAGATAGTTTTATGGCGATACAATCTCCAAATGGAGAGGAGGCTTTAATTCGCACAGCTTCTATGTTGGTTACACCAGAAGGCGATTTGGTGGATGTTAAAGGTAATCCGATGTTAAGTGAGGGTGGAGTGCCTATTAATTTACCGCCTTTTAGAGAAATTCATATTGCAACAGACGGCACTATTTCGGTTATTCCTGCTGATGTCGATAATAATATTATGGTAGAAATAGATCAGCTTAGGTTGGTTAAGCCAAATATTAGAGATTTAGAAAAAGATTTGGAAGGTTTTATACGCTATAACGGAGAACCTTTAGAGCAAGCAGGCGTTGAAGTTTTATCGGGAGCTTTAGAGTCAAGTAATGTCAATACTGCTCAGGCTTTAATTAATATGATAGAGCATTCTCGCAAGTATGAAATGCAAGTTAAAATGATGGCAACTGCAAAAGAGCATGGGCAGGCATCAGATAAATTGTTAGCAATGCAATAAATTAGGGGTTTAAAATGAATAGAGCACTTCATGTAGCGCAAACTGGTTTAGAGGCTCAAAACTTTAGATTAGCAGCTATTTCAAATAATATTGCCAATGCTAATACCACTGGATTTAAATCAGGTAGAGCAGAATTTAATGATTTACTCTATCAAAATATTCGCCAGCCAGGTGCTCAAGCAACACAAGATGAGTCAAATACTCTACCCTCTGGTTTGCAGTTAGGTGTGGGGGTAAAAGCGATTGGGGTGCAAACAATACATACTCAGGGAAATGCGATTATTACTGATAATCAGTTAGATGTTATGATTGACGGTAAAGGTTTTTTTCAAGCTCAAGATCAAGATGGCAATATCATGTATACCCGTGATGGTTCTTTTGAAGTCAATCAAAATGGTGATGTGGTTACTTCTTCTGGGTTTTTGGTTGAGCCTAATATCAATGTCCCATTAAATTCTACCGAAGTGTTTATTTCTAATGATGGAATGGTTACAGTCAAAGAGCCTGGTAACCCTATTCCTGTTGAAGTGGGTCAAATAGAGTTAGCAACCTTTATTAACTCATCAGGTCTTGAATCTATGGGACAAAACTTTTTTAGAGAAACTTTGGCAAGTGGTACGCCTAGTGTAAAAAACCCAGCAACAGAAGAGGCGGGTAGTTTGCTGCAGGGAGCATTAGAAGCTTCAAATGTTAATACGGTTGAGCAGCTTATTGGCATGATTGAAGCACAAAGAACTTATGAAATGAACTCTAAGGTTATCAGTGCCGCTGACGGTATGATGCAGTATTTAACTAATAATGTTTAAGCCATTATAGTTAATCCAAAATTTGGAGTTAAAAATGACAATAAATAAAGTGCAGAGTTTGATTTTTTTAGCTTTGGCAACGAGTTTTTTATCTGGTTGTTCAGCCCCTATAGAAAGAATGGAAAAGTTTACATATGAGCCTAGTTTTCCTTTAAACATTCCGCAAGCTAATTTACCTAAAAATGGTTCTTTGTTTCATGCAGGAGAAGGATTAAATTTGTTTAATGATTCGCGGGCTCATAGAGTCGGTGATATTATTACGATTAATTTAGAAGAAAATTTTAATGCCAAAAAGAAAGATGAAAGTAGCTTTGACAGGTCTAATAATCAAGATTTTGGTGTAACAACGCCCCTAAATATATTTGGGCAAGCTGTCGTATCTCCAGCCTCGGCACCTTTTGCATCAGGAAGCCCTACAGGAATAGGGATAGGCTATGGTTCATCAGGAAAGTTTTCTGGTAGTTCTGATATAAAACAAAGGTCTAGTTTAGCAGGTTCTATTGCGGTAACAGTGATTCAGGTTGTTCCAAATGGAAATTTAGTTATTCGAGGAGAAAAATGGATTAGTATTCATGAAGGAGATGAAATCATTCGTTTTGCAGGGATTATTCGCCCTCAAGATATTAGACCTGACAATACGATAGACTCAAAAAAAGTAGCAGATGTTCGCTTAATATTTAAAGACACAGGCATGGCAGGTGATATGGTTCGTCCTGGAGCTTTAACGCAGTTTTTATCTAAGTATTGGCCTCTTTAAATTATTTAACTTTGTATAAGTTAATGGGATTGGATATGTTTAGCAAAAAATCGGTTGTTTTTTTGGTCGTTTTAATGGTTTGGAGTTCATTAAGTTATGCTTCAAGAATTAAAGATTTGGCAGATGTTGCAGGAGTTCGCTCTAATGCTTTAATTGGCTATGGTTTGGTTGTGGGTTTAAATGGTACGGGTGATAAAAATGTTTTTGCCGATCAAAGCCTTATTTCTATGTTAAATAAATTTGGTATAAACTTACCACCTGGCACCAAAACCAACTCCAAAAATATTGCTGCAGTTGCGGTTCATGCAAAATTACCTGCTTTTGTAAAGTCAGGGCATAAAATTGATGTAACCGTTTCTTCTTTAGGAAATGCTAAAAGTTTACGAGGCGGAACTTTATTATTAACCCCCTTAAAAGGAGTGGATGGTAATGTTTATGCTCTTGCACAGGGAAATTTAATTGTTGGCGGGTTAGATGCGACAGGCAGAGACGGTTCAAGCATTACTATTAATGTGCCCAGTGTTGGCAGAGTTCCTGGAGGAGGAATGGTTGAAAGGAGTGTTAATACTGGATTTGAGCTAGGTAATACCATTACCTTGAACCTAAAAAGACCCGATTTTACCACAGCGATCAATTTAGTAAATGTGATTAATGAAAAGCTTGGAGCAGGCTCTGCTATGGCTTTAGATGGTAATTCTATCGAAGTGCTGGCTCCTAGGATACCCAATCAACGGGTTGCTTTTTTATCAATGATTGAAAATTTTGAAGTCGTGCCAGGTCGTGATGCCGCCAAAGTTATTATTAACTCAAGAACAGGAACAGTGGTCATTGGGAAAGATGTTAAAGTTACCGCAGCAGCCGTGACTCATGGAAGCTTAGTTGTAAGGGTTATAGAGGAGACAGATGTTTTTCAGCCAAACCCTTTTGCGGGAGGAGAAACACAGGTTACTCCTGATACGGGATTAAGTGTTCAAAACATGGGAGACGGGAGAATGTTTAAATTTCCTAAAGGAGTCTCTCTTGATGATGTCGTACAAGCAGTAAATAATGTGGGTGCTGCTCCTGGAGATTTGGTCGCTATTTTGGAAGCCTTAAAAAAAGCAGGGGCTTTAAGAGCAGAGTTAATTGTTATTTAGAAATCGCTTAATCAGTTGTTAATTGCTTACTTTAGGAGGTAAAAATGAGTGATGTAAATAGATTGCAAAATCATCAAATTGTTACCGATATTGGAGCTTTGCATGATTTAAAGAAAACAGCTAGAGAAAATCCTAAAGAAGCTTTAAGAGCTGTTGCAGAGCAGTTTGAAGCAATTTTTGTGCAACAGATATTAAAAGAATCTCGAAAAGTACAGCTCGATGGGGGCTGGCTAGAAGGAGGACAGTCTGAATTTTACCAATCTTGGCACGATGAACAGCTTTCTCAGTCAATTACTTCTAAAGGTTCTTTAGGTTTAGCCGATATTATTGTTGAACAGTTGTCTCCCAAAATTAGCGCAGTATCTGAAGAAGCATTAGAGGCACATAAACAAAAACTGGCAGAACAGCAATCACACTGGCTAACAAAAGGTGATGTAAAAAATGATGCTAAAGCTCCTGCACCAACCACTCAAGATGCACTTTTATTACGCCCTTTTGTGCAATAGTTGGGCTGTTAAAGCAAAAGGAGTTTAGGCATGGCTGATATATTACAAATTGGTTCAGTGGCAACTTCAGCTTTTAGAAAAGCTTTAGATGTAACGGGGCATAATATTGCCAATGTCGGCACTGATGGCTTTAATCGCCAAAGAGTAGAGTTTAGCAGTAATACCTCTAATATGGCGGGAGCTGGGAGTATAGGTGGCGGAGTAAGAGTTGATTCTGTTGAAAGAGTTTTTGCTCAGCACATTCAAACACAGCTCGTTTCTAGCAGTTCATTAACGGAAAGATTCTCTCAGCAATTAGAATTGTCTAAGCAATTAGAGGGTATCGTTGCATCTAATGACGAAGGGGTTCAGTTATTTATGAATCGTTTTTTTGAAGGTATGCAAAACCTTTCAAATAATCCTACTTCAGATACTAGCCGCCGTTTATTATTAGATGAATCTATCAATATGGCAAGCTATGTTGGAAATCTTAATGCTGTTTTGCAGGATACTAATTTTCAAGTTAATAACCAAATTAAAGACTTATCAACAGAAATTAATAGCAGATTAAATTCTATCAATCACATCAATCATCATGTTGAAGCGGCTTTGCACCAAGGCTTACAAACGCCTAATGATTTACTTGATAAAAGAGACCAAGCAATATTTGAATTAGCTAAATATATGGATATTAAAACCTTTCATCAGGCATCTGGTCGAGTAGATATTCATACTGGAAATGGACGACTTCCTTTAATTAGTGATGGAACAGTTACTCATGTGCAAGCAGATTTAAGTGCTTATCCAGATGAAATTCGAATGGAATTGTTTATGACCATTGGAGGGGTTAAAAGAGAAATAAGCGATAAAATTAATGGCGGTCAACTAGGGGGTATCTTAGATTTTAGATCTAATATGCTGGATAAATCTATGGTTGATATGGGAGTGATGTTAAACGGATTAACCGCTTCGGTTAATTGGCAACATCATATGGGATATGATGATAATGGCAACCCAGGTAAAGCATTTTTTCAGCCTCTTGATGCCAGTGTTTTAGAAAATCGTCATAATAATACTTCATCTAGTGATGGCAGCTTTATTAGTTTTTCTTTTAACCCCAAAATACCCTCAACAACCGATGCGACACCTGCTTCTGCAGATTTTTCACAATCTCCCCCTTTTAATAATCCCGCAACGACTGGTTTTCCTGTGGCAGGAGTTGACCCTCAAAATTATGGGGATCAACAGCTATACCTAGATAATGCATTTAGAAATATTGGTGAAATGGCTGCGCGGGAATATGAGTTAAGAAACATAGATGGAACGAATTTTGAAATTAGGGATAAAAGAACGGGAGAGTTATTAACCTTAACGGATCGTTCTGTTGCAGGATATCCTGATGCACCAGCTTCACAGACAACCACTATTGTTCCAGGAGGATCTTTTACTATTGATGGTTTTGAAATAATGATTGATCCAGCGGCTAATTACCAAGCTAATGATAAATTTATTATTAAACCTCATCAAGATATTCTTGATAGTTTCCGATCTGTTATCATTGATCCTAGGGAAGTAGCTACCAGAGGGCAGTCTCCAATTGATAGTAATAATGATGGCTCAGTTTTAGATGAGGTTTTGTCGGCAGCTGCGTCTGGAGATAATGTAAATATTGCCAATATGGCAAGTTTACAATCAAAGGAATTATTGTTTGCAAACTCAGCGGGAATCGCCTCAGAGACTTTATTGGGGGGTTATTCAAAAATGGCTACCAATGTTGGAATGTACTTGCGTGGAACTGAAATTCAACTGTCAGCACAAACTAATGTTTATGAGCAAATTAGAGATAGAAGAGAGTCTATGTCAGGGGTTAGTTTAGATGAAGAGGCAGCCAATTTAATGAGGTTTCAACAGGCTTTCCAATCAGCCGCTCAGTTGATTTCAACTTCACAAACACTCTTTCAAACCTTGCTTGGTGTGATGTCACGATAAATTTAAGGGGTTAGAATATGCGAGTTTCTACCAGTCAGTTTCATGATCAAGGTCTTGGTGCCATTCAACATCATCAAGCACAATTACTTAAGGTTCAAGAGCAAATGTCAACGGGCAAGAGAATTAATGGCCCTGGAGATGACCCAGCTGGCATGAACCAAGTGCATAGCTTAAATATGACCATGAGCAAAATTGAGCAGTATTCAAAAAATGGTGAGTTTGCTAAAGCAAGTTTAGTCTTACAAGAAACAGCCATGGCAGATACCATTAACTCTCTTCAAAGAGCTAGAGAGATTGGTATTCAAATGATGAATGACACCTTTACCCCTCAAAATAGAACATCTACCTCAAGTGAAATAGGGCAGATTATAGAGCAAGTGCGCAATATGATGAACTTTAGCAACTCTGAAGGAGAAAAGATTTTTGCAGGTAACAATGTTGATGTTGATGCTGCATTTGTTGAAGATACCGTGAATGTTCCCGCTAATAATGGCTCAGGAGAACCTTTATTAGCTGGTAATCATTTTTTTGCTTATATTGGCAGTGCAAACGCTGGAGTACACCATGATGAAAATGCTAATTATGGAGCAAGATTTGTACAAATTGGCTTTGATAATGATAATAGAGTCAATGCAAATGACATGGGAGATCCTAGTAGAGTTAGAATAACTGATAATGGTGATAAGGTGTTTAATATACCTGGTGGTGCAACTTCATTACCTGCTGGGGTAGACCCTAGTATTTTAAATGTTTTAGTTAACCTTAAAGATCATTTGGATAGAGGAATTGCACCACCTGATGATGTTATATTTGATTTAAAAGCAGGAATTGAACAGCTATCTTTGGTGCGTTCTGAAGTGGGGGGCCGTCAAAATAGAGTTGAAGCTCAGCACGATGCTGGAGAGTCTTTTAAGATGGTTTTAGAAGAGAGAAGAATGAACATTGAAGACATGGATATTGTAAGAGGTGTCTCTGAATTTACTCAAAGACAAACCGCGTTGCAAATGGCACAACAAATTTTTACCCGCGTACAATCTATGTCTTTGTTTGATTATTTGCGTTAAAAAATTTCTTAAGGAAAAAATTAACTTGTTGTTTTTATGTTTTGGTATCAGTTTTGCTCTATGTTTTTAGCAGTTTAATAAAAAACGATAGAGATAACTTGTGCTTAACCGAAACGCTTTTACTTACTTCTTGGTATTTTTCACTTTGATTTTTCTTAGTGGCGGTTTTATAGCAACTTTTCAGTTATGGGTAAATTCTCAAGTACAGCAAAACTATGATAGTAGTCAGATCATTCAAGGTGCGAATGATTTTTCTGGTATTCGTAGTATTTTATCTTCTCCTACTATTTTTTCAACTTCTTCTGCATCGAAGGAGCAAAATCAATCAAAATATATCCCTCCTGTTTCTTATAGTCATAAAGAATCTGTTTCTTCATTTGCATCTTCCTCAGTTCCTGTTTTAAATAAGCAGTATTATACGCCACCAGAGGTTGTTGACTTACAGCCCACTATTATTTTATATCCTAATGAGTTAATTTTAGAATTTCCAGAAAAGATAGCCTCAAAAATAAATATTAGAAGAGCCATTGCTCGTTTGTTGTTAAGTGCTAATCCTTTGCAAGAAGAAAACTTGCTCAGTCGTCAAAGAATGGATTTAACCTCGCAACCTTATTTTTTATATCATGTTCTTGACCAAGCAGGTCAACCAATTCGTTTTCCTAAGCAAGCTTATGATTATGCTAATTATCTCATGACTCAGCATTCAAGAGAGATTCAGGATGAAGAAGGAAGTTTTTTCTTGATTTCTATTCCTGTTGCTGAGATAGGGTTAAAAGCAGCAGCTAAAAAATATAAAGAGTGGGTAAAGTATTTTGCAGAAGAATTTAATATATCTCCAGCCCTAATATATGCAGTAATCGAAGTAGAAAGTTCTTTTAATCCGCTAGCTGTTAGTCGTTCTAATGCCATTGGGTTAATGCAACTTAAATCCGCAACAGCGGGTAAAGATGTTTTTGAGTTGGTAGATGGTCGCAGTGGCAAGCCTTCTTTAGATGAGTTGTTTAATGCACAAAATAATATCCGAATGGGAACTGCTTATTTAGGTTTGTTAAAGCATCGGTTTTTATCAGGCATTAAAAATGAAAAAAGTAAAAAAATGGTCGCCATTTCTTCTTATAATGGAGGTATGGGAACAGTGTTTAGGGTGTTTGGTTCAAGCCAAGATGAAGCAATTAATAAAATTAACACCCTTAGCCCTAAACAGGTTTATCATAAGTTGCGTTTTGAACATGAATCAGATGAAACAAGACGATATTTAGATAAGGTACTTGAAGCAAAAATAAGATACGAAAGATTGTTGAGTGTAAGGGATATAAATGTCTAATAAAAATTATTGGCAAGGTAAGCAGGTATTGGTAACAGGGGCAGATGGCTTTATTGGCTCTCACTTGGTTGAAGAGCTGGTTAAGTCTGGAGCTAAAGTACGGGCTTTGGCAATTTACAATTCTTTTAATACTTGGGGCTGGCTAGATGCCTCTGAGGTTGTGAATGATGTTGAAGTGGTATTAGGAGATATAAGAGATCCTTTTTTGTGTCAAAAAATAACCAAAGATTGTCATACGGTTTTTCATCTAGCTGCTTTAATCGCCATTCCTTATTCTTATGTCGCACCAAATTCTTATGTAGAAACGAATGTTAATGGCACGCTAAATATTGCTCAGGCTTGTTTAGATAATGGGGTAAAACGGCTTATGCATACTTCCACTTCAGAAGTTTATGGCACAGCTTTATATGTGCCCATTGATGAGAAACATCCTATGCAACCGCAGTCTCCATACAGTGCTAGCAAAATTGGAGCAGATGCGATGGCAATGAGTTATTTTAACGCTTTTGAAATGCCAGTTTCTATTGCTAGACCCTTTAATACCTATGGCCCAAGGCAGTCTGCCAGAGCAGTTATCCCTACCATTATTACTCAAATAGCTAATGGAATGCAGAAAATTAAGTTGGGAGACACCTCTCCCACCAGAGATTTTAATTATGTTGGCGATACTTGCCAAGGAATGATGTTAATTGCTCAAAGTGAAAAAACCATTGGGAAAACGGTTAACATAGGCTCTAATTTTGAAGTTTCAGTACAAGATACCCTTGAAGTTATTAAAGATATTATGGGAAGTGATGTAGAGTTTATTCAAGATAATGAAAGGTTTCGTCCCAAAGATTCTGAGGTTTTTCGACTTTGGTGTGATAACCGTTTAATACAAGAATTAACAGGGTTTAAACCTAAAAATGATATTCGCTCTGGTTTAATAAAAACCATTGACTGGTTTAGCAAAGCAGAAAATTTAAAGCACTATAAAGCAGATATTTATAATGTATAAACCTTTGTTTGATTTTATGCAATCTTATTATCAAACAAATGGTTTTATTCCTTTGCACGCTCCGTGTGTTGGCGAGATTGAAAAAGATTTTTTAAATAGATGTATCGACTCTACCTTTGTCTCTTCAGTGGGGGCTTTTGTTGATGAGTTTGAGCAGGAGCTAGCTGACTATACTGGAGCAAGTCATGCCATAGCCGTGGTTAATGGTACACTAGGATTGTTTTTGGCACTGCGATTAGTAGGGGTTAAGCCCAATGACTTAGTGCTGACTCAATCTCTTACCTTTGTGGCAACCCCTAATGCCATTAAAATGCACCAAGCATCGCCAGTTTTTTTAGATGTTGATGACAAAAGTTATGGGTTGTCAGCAGATGATTTAGAGAGATTCTTATTAGAGCAAACCGAACAAAAAAATCAAACTTGCATCCATAAAAAAACGGGTAAGGTAATTAGGGCTTGTGTGCCAATGCATACCCTAGGCTTTGCTTGTGAAATAGATAAAATTGTGGCAATTTGCCATGCAAACAATATTAAAGTGGTTGAAGATGCCGCTGAAAGCTTAGGGAGCTTTTATAAAGAGCAGCATACTGGAACTTTTGGTGATATAGGGGTGTTTAGCTTCAATGGCAATAAAGTTATGACCACTGGCGGTGGTGGTATGTTGGTTACTAACTGTAAGCTGTTAGCCAGCCAAGCCAAGCACTTGAGTAGCACTGCAAAAACTCCTCACCCTTGGTTGTTTGAGCATGATGAGGTGGCTTATAACCTTAGAATGCCTAACCTGAACGCGGCACTGGGGTTAGCACAGTTATCTAAGTTAAAGTCTTATCTTGCTGAGAAGCATTTTTTAGCTAAAAAATACCAAGAAATTATCATAAATTTACCAGGTGTGGTAAGTTTAATGCCAGTGTCATCTCCAGAATATATGTTATCTTCAAAACCTAATTACTGGTTAAACGGTTTTTTGCTAAAAGATAAGCCGCAACGGGATGATTTTTTGCAGTTATCTAAAAATTTAAACATTCAAAGTCGTCCATTATGGACGCCAATGCACCAGCTTGATATTTATAAAAATGAATTATCAACCCAGTTACCTAATACCGAATGTTTAGCCGAAAGGTTAGTAAATATTCCTAGTGGAGTGAAGTGTGGTTGAAAAAAAACGGACTAAAACCCCTCTTTTATTAATTGGAGGAGGAGGGCATTGTCGTAGTTGTATTGATGTGATTGAATCAACAGAAATCTATGATATTGTTGGTGTTGTGGTAGAAGATAACGCTATGCCAAATAATTTAACTCCGTATAGTATGGCGTATAACATGCCGTATAGCATTGCAGGCTCTGATGCCGATTTGCCACAACTATTACAACAAACCCCCCATTGCTTTATTGCTTTAGGTCAAATTAAAACCTCAGATTTACGCAAGAAAATATTTGCCGACCTAAAATCTATGGGTGCAGTTTTACCCACGATTATATCCCCCTTCTCTCAGGTTTCAGAGACGGCTAAAATAGGAGAAGGGACTATCGTTATGCATCAAGCAATGGTAAATGCCTATTCTCAAATAGGGGATAATTGCATTATTAACTCTAAAGCATTGATAGAACATGATTGTGTCGTGGCAAATAATACCCATATTTCTACAGGAGCAATTTTAAATGGCGAAGTTTCTATTGGTGAAAATTGTTTGGTAGGTTCAGCTACGATTATTAAGCAAGGAATAGAGTTGGCAGATGAGGTTACAGTGGGGGCGGGAAGCTTAGTTTTATCTAGCATTACCAATGCGGGAACTTATAAAGGAATCATAAAATGACCGTTTTTGTTATAGCCGAAGCAGGGGTTAATCATAATGGCTCTTTAAAGTTAGCTAAAGAACTGGTTAATGCCGCGGTTGTCGCTGGAGCAAATGCGGTAAAATTCCAATCGTTTAAAACAGAATCTTTAGTAAGCAAAACGGCAGAGCAAGCAAGCTATCAAACACAAAATACAGGCATTAAAGAAAGCCAATTTGACATGCTTAAACGCCTAGAATTAGATGCCAATTCTCACGAAATACTTTATGCTTATTGCCAAGAAAAAAACATCGAATTTATGTCCACTGCATTTGATGATGAGAGCATTGAGTTGCTGCATAATCTGGGCATGAAACGCTGGAAAATACCTTCAGGAGAATTACTTTCTATTCCCTATTTAAGAAAAATAGCTGCTTATAATGCTCCAACTATTTTATCAACAGGCATGGGAAATTTAGCCGAAGTTGAGCTGTCTATTAAAACCTTGCTGAATGCGGGATTATCAAAAGATAATTTAACTGTGTTACACGCCAATAGTGCCTACCCAACCCCTTATAAAGATGTTAACTTGAACGCGATGTTAACGCTGGCTAAAGAGTGTAAAGTGAAGGTTGGTTTATCAGATCATTCTTTAGGAATAGAAGTCCCTATTGCCGCAGTTGCTTTGGGGGCGAAGGTTATAGAAAAGCATTTTACCCTAGATAAAACCCTTCCAGGTCCAGATCATAAAGCAAGCCTAGAACCTAAAGAATTAAAAAATATGGTGAGTGCGATTCGTCATATTGAAATCGCAATGGGTTCAGGAAAAAAAATAGCAACCGCATCAGAAATAGATAATAAAAATCTTGCCAGAAAACGAATTGTTGCCCAAAAAGAAATTACCAAAGGTGAATGTTTTAATGAAAAAAACATCACTTTAAAAAGACATGTTTCAGGTAGGTTTTCTCAAGATTGGGACAATGTTATAGGTAAAAAATCTAATCACAATTATCTGCTAGGTGATTCTATTGATGATTAAAAAAATAGCTGTTGTTACTGCTACCAGAGCTGAATATGGAATTTTGTCTCAACTCATATCACGGCTAGAAGAACATCCTACCATTCAATGTCAGCTTATGGTTACAGGAGCACATCTACTAGAGGAACAAGGCAAAACGATTAACTTAATCAAAGAAAACGGGCATAAAATAACCTCTACAATAGAAATATTAGATGGACAACAACTTGATACAAATTTAGCTACTGCTAAGGCAGCGGCTAAAGCCTTAGCAGGTTTTTCAGAAGCTTTCTATTCTTTAAGCCCTGATGCGGTTGTGGTATTAGGTGATAGATATGAATTGTTAGGTATTTGTTCTGCCGCATTATTAATGCAGATTCCTATTGTGCACTTGCATGGTGGAGAACTCACTGAAGGAGCAATGGATGAAGCTATTCGTCATGCAGTTACCAAAATGGCACACCTACATTTTGTTGCGGCAGAACCCTATAAAAAAAGAGTGATTCAACTGGGAGAACAGCCTGGAAGAGTCTTTAATGTAGGAGCACTGGGTGTAGATTTAATTAAGAAATTAGATTTTTTATCATTAAATAAGCTAGAAACTGATTTAGAAATTAAAATAGGCTCTTTATTGTTTGTTGTTACCTATCACCCAGCTACTTGGGAGGAAGAAGATGTTGAAAAATCTTTACAAAATATATTTTTAGCTTTAGAAAATTTCTCTGAAGCAACGATTGTTTGGACAGGTGCTAATACCGATGCAAAAGGTCTGCAAATAAACAAAAGGGTTCAGGACTGGATTAAAAACACAGATTTAAATGTAGTTTTTGTTACCTCTTTAGGCTCTTTGCGTTATTTAAGTTTACTAAACTATGCTCATCTTGTTATAGGTAATTCTTCTAGTGGAATAATAGAAGCCCCTGCACTAAAAACACCAACCATTGATATCGGTACTCGTCAAAAAGGGCGTTTAAAAGCTAAATCTGTTTTTTCAGCAAGCAATAATGAGCAAGATATCGTAGCAAAAATACAGTTAGGATTGTCTTTTTCAAGCTGGAAAAATAACAGTTTGTACGGTGAAGGAAATACAGTAGATAAAATGGTTAAAATAATAACAACTACCAACTTTAAACAGATAAAAACTAAAGCTTTTTATGATTTATAGACAAAAAAATAACTTGGATAAAATGGTATGAATTTACATGACTGGAAAACCATCGCTGTTTTTGAACAAAGTACGATAAAAGAAACTCTGCAAGTGATGGATACTTCTGCACTGCAAATTGTTTTAGTGGTTAATGATAAACAAATTTTGCTTGGTACAGTCACTGATGGCGACATTCGTAGAGGGCTTTTAGCAGGAGCAACACTTAAAAGTTCAACTCTTGATGTTATGAATAGGCAGCCTTTAACAGGAAATATGGTTGAAGGAGAAGCGTTATGGTTGCAAAAAATTAAATATCACCAAATTAGGCATTTACCTGTTTTAGATAAAAACTCTAAAATAGTTGGATTGTTTTATCAAAAAAAGTTACCCAGAAAATTAAAGACCCCTATAATCTTAATGTTGGGCGGTCTCGGCACTCGTTTGCACCCCTTAACGGAAAACACTCCCAAGCCTATGCTACCAGTAGGAGAGCAACCAATATTGGAAACCATTGTTAGGCATATTGCAGAACAAGGGTTTGAAGAATTTTATTTTTGTATAAATTATTTAGGGCATCAAATTAGAGAATATTTTGGTGATGGTTCTGCTTTAGGCATAAAAATCAACTATATTGAAGAAACAGAAAGAATGGGTACGGCGGGAGCTTTATCTTTATTAAAGCCAACTCCAAAAACACCTTTTATTGTCATGAATGGTGATTTGTTAACTAAAATAGATTTAACCGCATTGCTAAAATTTCACATAGAGCATCGTAATATGGTAACTGCCTGTGTTAGAGAATATTCTCAGCAAGTTCCCTATGGTGTTATGGAAATGGAAGGGCATCAGGTTAATCAGATAGTTGAAAAACCAATTTACCGCTATTTTGTTAATGGTGGAATTTATGTCTTAGACCCTGAAGCGATCGATTGTATACCAGATAATTCTTATTATGACATGCCTTCTCTTATGGAAAATATGATAGCAAAACAAAAAAAAATTGGCGGTTTTCCAATAACTGAATATTGGATGGATATTGGACAAATGCCAGACTACCTTCAAGCCCAAGCAGATTATGAAATTCATTTTCAGCGTCGTGTAGTCCCTAAAATTTAAGAGCTTAATGATGAGAAATAATAATATTTTAGCTTTTATACCTGCCAGAGCAGGAAGCAAAAGATTGCCCAATAAAAACATCAAAAACTTTGCGGGTAAACCTCTCATCGCATGGACAATTGAAGCAGCTTTAGCCGCTGATTTGGATATGGATGTTATGGTTTCTACCGATAGTTTAGCCATAGCTAACATAGCTAAAAACTATGGAGCAGAAGTCCCTTTTATGAGGCCTGAAGAGTTAGCGGCGGATGACACTTCAATGTTTGACTCTTTAAAAGACGCCATTTTAAAGTTGGCTAAAATAGGCAGAAATTATAAATATATTATGCTGTTACAACCCACTTCTCCCTTAAGACAGAGCCTTCATATTGAAGAAGCATTTAACAAGTTAATAAAAACCTCGGCAGAATCGGTTGTTGCGGTTTCTAAAATAGATCATCCTGTTGAATGGAGTATAAAACTTCCTGAAAATGGGGATATGTCTAACTATATCCAAACAAATTTAAAGTATTTAAAAGTTCGTAGTCAAGATTTACCCGCAAGACACATTGTAAATGGGGCAATATTTTGTGGAAAAATAGAGTCTGTTTTAGAATTTAAAACTTTTTATTTAAAATCAGGAACATACTCTTATGAAATGGAAAGAAGGTTTTCTATTGATATAGATGATATTAACGATTTTGAATATGCTAAATTTTTAATGTTAAAGAACCTAGAGGTAACATAATGCAGGAAGTAGATTTTGGTGAAAGCATTGAAAATATTTATGGAGAAAAATACTTCTCTTTGGTTAATGGAGAACTATTTAAAACATCGTCCTCATCAACGGTATTTAGTCGTTATTTTAAAGAACAGTTTAAGAAAGAAAATACTCTTTATATTATTTGTGGTTCAGATTCAGGGCTATTGCCGTTTTATTTGGCAAAAAAGTTTAAAAAAGATAGAAAAGGCAGAAAATTTATTTTTATTGATTATAAACAAGCCTTTTCTGAAGTAGATACCTCAACCTTACCCAACTGGGTAGAGTGTTATGATGATAGTTTTTCTTTACCAGTCTTGGCTCAATTAGAATTAGAATATGTAACCAGTAATGCGATAGAATTAGTTAAATCTATTGCGGTTATAGATGCTGAAAATGAATCGATTTATTATTTATTATGGAAAGATATTAAAAAAGAATATCAAGGGTTTATGTTCGTTGATAAGGTAAATAGTGCAACCCGTTCTTTTGTCGATGCACAGCTCCTAAATCTTCATAGCAATATTAATCCAATAAAATCACTGCAAGGGTTTTTAGAAGGAAAAACGGTTGTTTTATTGGGAGGAGGACCCTCTTTAGATTTATCCATTGAATGGATTAAAAACAATAGAAATAAATTTGTTTTATTTGCGGCAGGCAGGATTTCAAGATTTTTATTACAAAAAGAAGTGCAACCAGATTTTGTAGTATCTGTTGATCCGCATGATATTAGTTTTGATAACTCCAAACAAATGATGCATTTTGACTCTAAAACCATTTTACTTAATTGTTTTCATATTAACCCCAAAATTCTTAACCAGTGGCCTAATAATAGTGTATATTTTGGTAATTCTTTTCCTTGGAATAGCTCTGAAGAAAACTCTTCCTCTCCAGGGCCTACCGTGATTCACTCTGCATTACACCAAATAGTTTTTATGAAAGCAAAGAAGGTATATTTATCTGGTGTTGAAATGTGTTTTCAGCAAGAAAAAACCCATTTTTCTGGCAGTGCTGAAAATGAAGCGGGTAAATTTGCGTTACAAAAAGATTTACCAACGGTCAAAACTTATTCTGGGGAGATTGCTGACACAAGTCAAGCCTTTGCTATGGGCGTTGATACTTTAGAGTATTTAGTCAATAGCTATGTTGAAATAGGCAGAGATACCCAAATTTATAATACCAGTCCGTTTGCCGCCAAAGTAGAAGGGATTCCTTTTAAAGATTTAAGTGAGATTGTTTTAGAAGAGCAAAGTGACTTGCCTGAAATGTTACTTAATTTAAATGAATCCTTAAAATTGCCAATATCTAGCAGATATGCCCACCAAGAAAAAGTCTTGTCTATATTAGAAGACAAAAACGAGTTACTTAAAAAAGTAAGCAGAACGGCAAAAAAGGGTCTAAAAAAAGTTGCTGATTATAAAAAAAGACCAGAATCAAAAGGTATTTCTAGAGGTTTGGTAAAGTTACAAAAACAATTGATTAAACAGCTTGGTGATTTAGGAGAGGTTATATACCACTATGGTATGAATTATTTTGAAGATGCTTTTAGACCTATTGATGATGAAGATAACATGTCTGAAGAGGAGATAGCCTTTACTGTAGATTCTTTTTTTAAAGGTATGATAAAGTCCATTGATGATTTTTTACTTCAACTAGAAAAAGCAATTAAAGTTTGCCAGTTTCGTAAAAAAGAGTATCAAGAGCTCTCTAAGCCAGAAGATTTAATTAATGGCTGGTTAGAACGCTTTGAATTGGGTCGTTATCTTATCTGGGAAAATGATCACCCTGAAGCAAAAAGGTCTTTTGAAGATGAAAAAGCGTTAAAATTTTCTAAGGATACGTTTAGGTCTACTTTAGACCAAACTGATACTTTGCAAGCAAAAGAATTACAAGATAAAAGCGTTTCTCCGATTGTACTGTATCAAAGAGCAGAAGAAGCTTTTGAAGAAAAAGATGTAAGCGAATTAAAAGATATTCTACTTCAGGCAGAGAAAATAACAACAGATGAAAAGCATTGTTTTATATGCCTTTTAAAAGGCATGGTGTTTGATGTTAATAATGAAATTGATTTGGCATCTGGTGAATATAAAAAAATATCTTTCCAACATTTCAGGTTGTTTGTTTTAAAAAGATTATTGAACTTTTCGTTATCAAAGCAGGAACATGAAGAGGTTTTAATTAATTTAGAAGGTCTCTGCGGTTTTTCTGTGGATTATATGATAATTTACGCAGATTATTTAGCCATGCTCGGGCAATTAGATTTATCTCAAAAAGTATTAGAGCAATATATTGAAATTAACCCTTCTGATTTTGTTGCGTTATTAAAGTTAGCGGATGTTTGTTTAAAAAGAGGTTGCAACTCAGACGCTCTCTCTGTGTTAAGATATGCAGAAAAAATTGACCCAAGTAATCCACAACTTATTAAAATGATTGGAGATTTTAAGAGTCTGTAAATAATTCTGTGTAATCCTTATAATGATTACTTTTTTAATAGTATTGTAAAATTATCAGTGTTTACACAGAATTATTTACAAGGCCTAAAGAGACCTTTGCATAAATGGATGCACAAATTAAAATGGTTAAATTTTACCTTCTTTC
>CAYLXI010000012.1:0-22200 GCA_964387695.1 uncultured Piscirickettsiaceae bacterium | reverse complement strand
TAGAAGGTTTGTTTGAGGTATTTTATCAAAAAAATCAGTGTTAAATTGGTTTGTAAAATTTGACATTAGCGAGAAGATTTCTTATCCTCTTTTAGTTGAATAGTTTTTAGTTAAAAGAAAATTAAGGTATAAGTATTATGTTAGGAAATAAAGTTGTTGTATTGGGTGGGACGGGGTTTGTAGGTCGAGCCATAGTAAACGATCTGTCTAAGCAAGGTTATGAAATTTCAGTTTGTGTTCGTCGCCCTCAAAGACACCGTGAATTTTCTTTATTTCAGAATACAAAAGTAGTTGAATTAGCTGAAATGACAGATGAACTTCTTAATGAAGTGTTGGATGGAAGCGATATATTAGTTAATTTAATTGCAGATATGACCGCAGGATCGGAGACGGTTGCGATTTCTGACTTGGTTGAAGTGACACAAAAAATAAAACAAGCATCAGATCATGCAGGTACTCAACGAGTGATTCATCTGTCACAAATTGGTGCTAATTCTATGCAACAAACGAGCAAGTATTTAGCCGCATTAGGTGAATCAGATGCAATTATTAATAATGTGGTTGCAGAAGAAACTATTTTTAAAGCAGGTTTATTGATAGGTGAAAGAGATGAGACGACAAGTCGCTTTTCTTCTCAGCTTGATCGAGTCGCTTTGTTGCCTGTTTATCAAGCAGAAACGCTTATTCAGCCACTTTGGATTGGAGATTTTGCTAAAGCGGTTGTGGGTTCGATTAAAAACTCAAACACTTTTGGTGAAAAACTTGAATTAGTAGGAGAAGAGCGTTTAAGCCTAAAAGATTTGGCTGAAAGGGTAAAAGAGGTTAAAGGAAAAGAGAGTGCCTTGGTTTTGCCCATGTGTAAGCTAAATGCTAAAATCATGTCAGCACTAGGAGGGTTTTCTCCTGTTAGCTCTATTTCAACGGAACAAACTTTAAATTTATCCGCAGATTTAATTTCAAATCAAGATTTTTCTACTCAGTTTGGTTTTATCCCAATCAGCCTTGAAAAAGTGTTGTCTAACACTTTGGTGGAAGACGATATTAGAGCCCGTTATAACGATATGCGTCAAGGAGCAGGGCGGAATGTGGAAGAGTTGGTTTAATCGTTTTAATTAGAATAATAGCCGCCTAATAGGGCGGTTTTTTTGTTTTAAACCCAAGTTCCTGCTTAGAAACTGGATATAGAGTGCTAGAGCTTGTTTGCTAGGCGTTTGCAAAAAATCTTAGTTCTTCCTTAAGCGAGCATTTTTTGTGAATGCATAGCGGGCAAGGGCTGGTGCTATATGCCAGTTTTCTAAGTAGGGATTTGGGTTAAAGATTAGGGGTAATGAATTTTATGAATCTTGATGAATCCCAGGTTTACTTAGTGGGAGGAGCGGTTAGGGATGGTTTGTTAGATGTTTCTGTTTGTGATAAGGACTGGCTGGTGGTAGGAAGCTCACCTCAAAAAATGCTTGCATCAGGATTTCACCAAGTGGGTAAGGATTTTCCTGTTTTTTTACACCCTAAAACAAAAGAAGAATATGCTTTAGCTAGAATGGAGCGTAAATCAGGACAAGGGTATTATGGTTTTGAGGTGTTTTATGATGCTTCAATCACCCTAGAAGAAGATTTAATTCGTCGAGATTTAACGATTAATGCCATGGCTGAAGACAAGTACGGCAATATAATAGATCCTTATAAGGGTCAAGAAGATTTAAAAAGCCGACAGTTACGCCATGTATCAGAGGCCTTTGCAGAAGATCCGCTTCGAGTGTTGCGAGTCGCTCGTTTTGTTGCTAAGTTAGCACCATTTGGCTTTAAAGTTGCTGATGATACTATGCAGTTAATGCAGGCTATGTCGGCATCAGGGGAGTTAAAAGCCTTAACCCCAGAAAGAGTTTGGCAGGAGGTGGTTAAGGCTTTAAAAACATCAAAGCCAAGTTTGTTTTTTGAAACCCTACGAAAATCTAATGCTTTAGCGATTTTATTTCCAGAGTTGGATTGTTTATATGAAGTGACTCAGCCCATAGAGCATCACCCAGAAGGCAGTGTAGGGGTGCATACCATGATGGTGTTAGATAAAGCAGCAAAATTAACCGATGATTTGGATGTGCGTTTTGCCGCTTTAGTTCATGATTTGGGCAAGGGGGTTACGCCCAAAAATTTATGGCCAAAACATCATGGTCATGAGCAGGCTGGAGTGCCAATAGTACAGTCCTTGTGTCAAAGATATAGAGTGCCTAAAAAAATCAGTTTTATAGCAGAAAAAGTGACTCAATGGCACGGTGTTATTCATCAAGGTTTAGATAAAAACGGCAATCCTTATTTAAATCCTAAAACCTATCTTAAAGTGTTGCTATCTTGTAAGGCGGTGAAGTCAATAGAGTTTTTAGAGAAGGTGTTGTTAGCCTGTGAAGCAGATGCTAAGGGGCGTTTAGGATTTGAAAATAAAGACTATCCCCAAAGAGCGTTTTGGCTTTCTGTGGCTAAAGAGATAAATAAAGTGGATAATAAAATAATTATTTCTCAAGGGCATCAAGGTAAAGAAATTTCTCAAGCCATTGAAAAGAATAGACTTGGCTTGATTAAGCGGTTTCTTATAAATCAAGGTTAAACGACTTTTCTTGTTCCCATGTTCTAGCGCAGAAACTAGGTAAGTTGCGACAGTCATAAAAATTCAAGTATTGGTGTTTTAGTTTTTTAGCGTAATTATTTTGTTAATTTCTGCCATTAATTTATTTAACGCTCCTGTTTGTTTTTTGAAACATTTAAATGCAGCTTTACCTGCATTTTCTTGTTTTTTTGGACTTTCTGCCAGTTCAATAAGTTGTTCGGCAAGTTCTTTTGAGTTGTTGGCAATGGTTATGGCTTGGTCTTCAATAAAAGAATCGTACATGGCTTGTAAGTTTTGGTGCCATTTGCCAGATAGTATAGGTTTAGATAATGCGGCGGGTTCTAAAATATTATGTCCACCAAAAGGCACAAGACTGCCACCAATAAAGGCAACATCGCTTAAGCTAAACCAGTGCATAAGCTCTCCTACGCTGTCGGCAAGAAAAACTTGTGTGTTGGCACAAGGAGTTTCATTGTTGCTGTGTATCTTGGTGTTAAATTGGCTGTTATGGCAAATCTTGGCGACGGCTTTAAAACGATTGGCATGACGAGGTACTAAGATTAACAGTGCGTCCGCTTGTGTTGTTGTTAGACGGTTGTGAGCTTGTAGCATGAGTTCCTCTTCGTCTTGGTGAGTGCTGGCGGCGACCCAGATAAAACGTTTGTTTAAATGGTGTTTTTTGCGCCAATTTTGAGCATTTTTTACCAGGCCTGGTAAAATCTCAATATCAAATTTTAAGTTCCCTAGCGTTTTGGTGGTAGACTTTTTTGCCCCTAGTTCTAGTAATCTTTTGGTGTCTATATCAAATTGACTGGCAATAAAATGGGTTTGTTGCAGTGCATTGCTAACCAGCTTTCCTCCCCACTTTTGATAGGCAAGAAAAGATTTTTCTTTTAAACGGGCATTAATTAAGATAATTGGAATATTGCGTTTATGGCAAGATTGGTAAAGATTGGGCCAAATTTCAGTTTCTACCATAATGACAAGTTTAGGGTTTATTTGTGTTAAAAAACGATTAACAGATCCAGTAAAATCGTAAGGAATCATTTGATGCTGAATAGTAACAGGCGAAAACTTTAGAGCCTGAATTGCCCCTTGGGTTGAGCCATTAGTAAGGGTTAAAGGTAGTTGCGGGTGGTCTTTTTGGAGCTTATTAAGCAAAGGGAAAATAGAGCGGGTTTCACCTACGGATACCGCATGAATCCATATGCCGCCTTTTTTAAAAGGGGTGGGGTTGAAACCAAATCGAGACTTAAGGCAATGTTTAATAGGGGTTTTTGAGTCAATATGTTTTCGGCAGCGTTTCCAGCCAGAATAGGCAATTAGAGGTGAAAAAAAGGCAAGTAAGAGTCGGTAGCTGGTTAAGTTCATGTTTATTTGTTTAAGTCGTAAATTTGAATAACACCGATAATATTTTGATTTTCTTCAACTAAAAGCGAAGTTATTTTGTTTCTGTGCATGTAATCTTCTGCTTCAGAAAGCATGGCAGAAGAGGGTATGGTTTTTGGGGTGGGACTCATTATTTCTTGAGCTGTTTTTTGCATAAGAGCCAAAGCGTCTTGCTCCATGTGCCGTCTTAAATCGCCGTCGGTAATAATGCCAGCACCTTTGTTAACAATGCAGAGTCCTAATCGTCCATCAGTAATAGCGTGAATAACTTCTGACATGGGAGCATTGGCACTAATAAAAGGTAGGTTTTTGCAACGCATTTCATGCTTAACTCGGGTGAGCAGCTTTCTTCCTAGGCTACCACCTGGATGAAAACGGGCAAAATCATGGGGTTTAAAGTTGCGTTCTTCCATTAAAGCAACGGCAAGAGCGTCTCCCATGACTAAGGTAGCGGTAGTCGATGAGGTGGGTGCAAGTTGATGCGGGCATGCTTCTTGTGGTACGGCAATGTTGAGATGAAAGTGTGAGTTACTTGCCAGTGTCGAGTTTGGATTGCCTGTCATAGAAATAATGATATTGTTGTTGTCTTTTAAAAAAGGCAAAAGCTTAATAACTTCTTCTGTTTCACCAGAGTTAGAGAGGGCTAAAAAAATATCACTGGGTGAGACCATGCCAAGGTCGCCATGAAAAGCTTCTCCTGGGTGCATAAAAAAGCAAGGAGTGCCTGTGCTGGCAAGCGTTGCCATAATTTTTTTGCCAATGAGCCCTGATTTTCCCATGCCACAAATAACTAACCTGCCTTGGGTATTTAAAATAGCGGTAATACTTTTAGAGAAGTTATCATCTAATTGCCGCGAAAGATTTTTAATTGCTTCCGCTTCAATTTGAAAAACTCGTTTTGCAATTTCAATCGTGTTCATAAAAAGCCTTAAAATTTATAGCCAATGTGCAGGTTATGGAAATCAGTGGCTGGATTGGGAGCAGAAATATTTGCATTAGAAATATGTAAATAGCGATATCCAAGTTCAAAATATTGGTTTTTAATGCCTATACCTAAAATGCTTCCAAATTGAAATTGGGTAGATTTGAAATCGTTTTCAATGGTTGCGTTAGATAAATATTGCGGCCCTCCTCCTAGTTCAAAATAAGGAATAATGGGTTGTTTTTTCCAGCTATAGTGGAAGACAGGCGTTAGCCCAACAATATAACCACTGGCATTTTGAGGGTTGGTTTTTGTAGAAGACCAATAGTTGGCGTTTATTTCCCAGCGACCGCTAATGTTAAAGTTTTTTGAGTCATAAATATCTTCTTGCCAGTCTGCTCCTAAGGCTAAACGGGAGTGTTGAATGGTGTCGTTATTTCCGCCTTGGTTAAGGCTTAAAGTGAGCTTGTCTGTATTTAAGTTGGGCGAAATTTGACAAGGGTCTTTGCCTTGATAACAGGCAAGACCCAGAGATGCAATAGCTCCTAGAATCGCAGCATCCATTATTATTTTGTTTTCGGCATTTGCCATAATGGGCTTAGGTATAATAGAAAATATAAATAAAAGTATAAGACTGGTTTTTTTAAATAAGAGCATTTTGCCATCTCGTGATAGACTAAAGAAGATTATAAGTGAGGATTTTTGTGTAAAGCCCAAATCCATGGGTAAAGACCTCGAACCTATTTTAATAGATTTTTAAGAAAGTAATTAACCTAATGCAATACAATTTTTCAAAAACAAAATTATTAGTGGTTGGCGATGTAATGTTGGATCAGTATTGGTCTGGCAGAGCTAACCGAATTTCTCCTGAAGCACCTGTGCCAGTGGTTAAGGTTGACAGTGAGGATATAAGAGCTGGCGGGGCTGCAAATGTAGCTCTTAATGTTGCAGCTTTAGGAGCAAGTGTTAGCTTGCTAGGCATAGTGGGTAAGGATGATTTTGGTCAGCAGTTAACCCAAGTGTTACAAGATGCGGGAGTAGAACCAAGTTGGGTTTATTCTTCCGCAGGTACGATTTGTAAATTGAGAGTGTTAAGCCATCATCAGCAGTTAATTAGAATGGACTTTGAAAATCCCGTGCCAGAAGAAGATGCTAAAGCTTTGGCAATTAAATTGGAAAAGATGGTTAAAGGTTATGATGCTTTGGTTGTTTCAGATTATGCGAAAGGGGCTTTAATGTTTGTGGAGCAGATGATTTTGGCTGCAAAAAAACATGATGTTCCTGTTTTAGTTGATCCCAAAGGAGATGATTTTTCTCGTTATAAAGGAGCAACTTTAATTAAACCTAATCAGTCTGAATTTGAATTGATTGTTGGTGCTTGTGAGACAATAGAAAAGCTGGTAGAGAAAGCTAAAAATTTAAATGCAGAGCTAGACTCTAACGCCATTTTAATAACGCGTAGCGAGCATGGCATGGCATTAATTGAGCAAGGTAAGAGCGCTTATTTATTGCAATCAAAAGCCCAAGAAGTTTTTGATGTTACGGGAGCAGGAGATACGGTTATGGCAACTATAGCAACCGCTTGTGCCAGCGGATTATCTCTGCCAGAAGCAGTGCAGTTAGCAAATGAAGCTGCCAGCATAGTGGTAAAAAAAGTGGGTACTTCTACGGTTACTTTGGTTGAGCTAGAGGAGCAAATAAAAAACACTCAAAGGCATCAAGGTTATGTGTCTATGAGTGAGTTAGAAGTAGCAGGCCTGGTAAAAATAGCACAAGAAAAAGGTGAAAAAGTGGTCTTTACTAACGGCTGCTTTGATTTGCTGCACAGCGGACATGTTCGCTATTTAAACGAAGCGGCAAATAAAGGTAATCGTTTAATTGTCGCAGTAAATTCTGATGAATCTGTAAAGTTATTAAAAGGTTCGTCTCGTCCAGTTGTTAGTTTAGATTCTAGAATGGAATTGTTGTCGGCGTTAAGTTGTGTAGATTGGGTATTGCCGTTTACAGAAGAAACACCAGAGCGTTTAATTTGTCAATTAAATCCTGACATACTAGTTAAAGGTGGCGACTACAAACCAGAAGAAATTGCAGGGGCTGGTTGTGTTTTAAAAAATGGTGGTAAAGTTGAAATACTTTCTTTTTGGGAGGGCTACTCTACTTCAAGCATGATAGATAAAATTGACTCAGGCTCTAAAGGTAATAAAGAATGATTGATTTTGAACGAGCTCACCAAAAGCACCAAGTCGCTATAAGTTCTGTCATAAAGTCTTCAAATAAAATAGAGAATGTTATTGTCAAAATAATAACAAGCCTAGAAAATGGTGGTAAAGTTTTATGGTGTGGTAACGGTGGCAGCGCCGCAGATGCACAGCATATGGCAGCCGAGCTGATGGTTAGATATATTAAAAATAGAAAGCCTTTAGCTTCTATTGCCTTAACAACCGATACTTCTATTTTGACAGCACATAGCAATGATTATGATTTTTCGACAGTATTCTCTCGTCAAGTTGAGGGATTAGCAAAAAAGGGCGATATTTTAATTGCTCTTTCTACCTCTGGCAATAGTTTAAATGTGGTAAAAGCGATTGAAGCCGCTGCAATTTCTGGCTGTTATACAATTGCCATGACAGGCGAAAATCCTAGTTTATTATCAGAAAAAGCAGATACATGTTTTCGGGTAGCAAGCCAAGAAACAGCAAGAATTCAAGAAGCTCATAGTTTTATTAGTCATTTAATTTGTGAGGGGCTAGATGAGCGTTTCAATTAGTGGTTACAAAGGCTCTTTTGTTGAGAGATGACTCACAATCACATTAAAGGGGTAAGTTGATGGCAGTTTTATTGGCAGGAGATGTTGGAGGAACTAAGGTTTATCTTCGTGCATTCAATGTTGAATCGGGTGATATTATAGCCGAACAACGCTATTTAAGTGCTCATTTCCCTTCTTTAATTTCTCTTGTGCAGTCCTTTCAAAAAGAATACGGAATTTTGTCTTGTCAAATGGCTTGTTTAGGTCTTCCAGGGCCTGTTAATGGTCGTAAAGTGCAGCTTACTAATTTACCTTGGTTAGTTGATGCCCAGCAACTAGAGGATGCTTGTCAAATCCACAGTGTTTTTATTATTAATGATTTTTCTGCTGCTGCTTATGGTATTGATGAGTTAGAGGACACTGATATACTCACTTTACAAACAGGTCAATATGATAATTCTGGAAATCGTTTGGTAGTTGGGGCAGGAACAGGTTTAGGCGTTTCTCCTGTCATGAATTGTTCAGGGGAGTTTATTCCACAAAGCTCAGAAGGAGGGCATTTAGATTTTGCACCACTTAATAAGAATCAATGTGACTTGTTAATTTGGCTTCAAAAAAAGTGGCATCATGTCTCTTATGAACGCATTTTGTCAGGAGAGGGTATTGTCACTTTATATGCATTTTTTAGTGTATTAGCTGCTCATAAAAATAATCATAAAAATATGACCGCATCAAAAGTGTATGATTTAGCTTTGCAGGGTGATAAAGTGGCTTTGCGTACCCTAGATACTTTTGTCGAAGTTTATGGTGCTTATATTGGTAACTTAGCACTTATTTGGAGGTCAACGGCTGGTATTTATATTGCAGGAGGAATAGCCTCTAAAATTCAATATTGGATGGAAAAACCACTTTTTGTTAATGCTTTAATTGATAAAGGAAGAATGGCACAGCAAGTTAAAAATCAGCCTGTTTATTTAGTTAAAAACGGGAAGTTAGGTTTGCTTGGAAGTGTAGCTTATGTAAAAACTGCTTATAAGGAGAAGTTTAATGAAGTATTATTGTGAAACTAAAACAGCTACAGAGTTAACTAAAAATACTCTTGCTTTAGTTTTGGCTGGAGGGGAAGGAAGTCGTTTAAAAAATTTAACTAAGTGGCGTGCAAAACCTGCCGTTCCTTTCGGTGGAAAATATCGAATTATTGACTTTGTCTTATCCAATTGCGTTAACTCAGGTATTCGCAAGATAGGGGTGTTAAGTCAGTATAAATCTCATTCTCTAATTCGCCATGTACAAAGAGCTTGGTCTTTTATGCGTTATGAAGTGGGTGAGTTTGTGGAGCTACTTCCTGCCCAACAAAGAGTGGACAAAGAATGGTATCAAGGCACGGCAGATGCACTTTATCAAAACTTAGATATTCTGCGCCGTCATTCGCCAGAATATGTATTGGTTCTAGGGGGCGACCATATTTACTCAATGGATTATAGCAAAATGTTACTCGCTCATGTTGAATCTGGTGCAGATGTGACCATTGGTTGTATTGAAGTCCCACGCATGGAAGCGACAGGTTTTGGGGTGATGTCAGTGGATGAAACTTTGAAAATTACTAAGTTCACGGAAAAGCCCAAAGATCCAGAAGCCATGCCAGGCAAGCCAGATAAGGCACTTGCCTCGATGGGTATTTATGTATTTTCAACCGAGTTTTTATTCCAAAAACTGATTGAGGATTATGATAATCCTAATTCTTCACGAGATTTTGGTAAAGATATTATTCCTTCTGTGATTGAAGGTTGGAATGTTCAAGCTTTTCCATTTGTTGATTATGTTGGTAGCCCTGTTTATTGGCGTGATGTCGGAACGCTTGAGTCTTATCATAAGGCAAGTTTAGATTTGTGTTCAATTACCCCCGAGCTTAATCTTTATGATAGAGACTGGCCCATTTGGACCTATCAGGCACAAATGCCTCCAGCAAAATTTACCTTTGATGATGAAGGACGACGAGGTGAAGCCATAGATTCTTTGGTGTCTGGTGGGTGTATTATTTCTGGTGGGAGAGTTAAGCGTTCGGTCATTGGGAGTGGTTGTAGAATACACAGTTATTCGCATATTAAAGATTCAGTTTTATTGCCAAGGGCTGAAGTTGGCCGTAATTGTCGTATTCAAAATGCCATTATTGATAAATATTGTAAAATCCCAGAAGGTACAATTATTGGCGAAGACCCTGTTGCAGATGCAGAGCGTTTTTGTGTTGAGGAAGAGTCTGGAATTATTTTAGTGACTCCAGATATGTTAGGGCAACAGTTGCATTTTACTCGATAAGTAATGACTAGAAGTGATGAGATAAAGAAAAATGGAACAAAAGAAAATAAAGCTAGTATTGTGTTGGCATATGCATCAACCGCATTATCGCGATGGGCTGGATGGAGAGTATCGTCTGCCTTGGGTGTATTTGCATGGGATTAAAGACTATACCGATATGGTGGCACATTTAGAAGATTGCCCAGAAGCCAGTGTAGTGGTCAATTTTGCTCCTGTTTTACTTGAACAATTGGATGACTACGCTCAGCAAATGCGTTCATGGCTTAGAGGAGATGCAGGCTTAAAAGATCCTTTATTATCATGGGTGTCAGGTGAAAAAGGACTTAAAAAGCAAGTAAAACATAGGCTGCAAATAGTACAGGCATGTCAGAAAGCTTTTGCTCCAACCATGATTGAACCTTTTCCTGCCTTTAAAAAGTTACTAGGTATGACTCGGTGTGATAAAAACACTTCTGCTGAACAAGCAGGATGTTTAGGATATTTTACTAAACAGTTTTTTACCGATTTATTAGTGTGGTATCACTTGGCTTGGATGGGTCAAAGTTTGCGTTTAAAAGATTCTCGTATTCAAGCTTTGATTGAAAAGGGAAATAATTACATTCATTTTTCACAGAAAGACCAAAGAGTTTTAATTGAAATTATGGCAGATGCGGTTGAAAATATTATTCCGCGTTATCGTGCATTAAAGGAAAGAGGTCAAATCGAAATTTCCATGACCCCTTATGGACACCCAATTGTTCCTTTGTTAATTGACTTTAACTCGATGAAAGAAGTCACACCTGAAGCTCCTCTTCCTCAGAGTCAAAACTATCCTGATGGTTATGAACGGGCTAAATGGCACATGGACAAAGGCTTAGAAGTGTATAAAAAATATTTTGGTGGCAAACCTAAAGGGGTTTGGTTGTCAGAAGGAGCTTTAAGTAGTGCTTCTATTGGTTTGCTTGAAGAATATGATATTGCATGGTCTGCATCTGGAGAAGGTGTTTGGAGACACTCTTGCGAAGCTTCGCAGTTAAATCAGCATGACATTTCTTCTAAAAAGGCTTTGTACCAACCCTTACAACATGCTTCTAATCGTTGTGCGTTATTTTTTAGAGATGATGGTTTGTCTGACCTTATTGGGTTTCAATATAAAGACTGGAATGCTGAAGATGCTGCAAATAATTTTGCTCATAACTTAAAAAATATTGCCGATTTTCTAGGAGATGAAGTTGAAAATCATGTGGTTTCAGTTATTTTAGATGGAGAAAATGCTTGGGAATATTATGCTGATAATGCTCACCATTTTTTAAAAGCTCTATACCATAAACTATCGACCAGTGAACATGTCGAAATGACGACCTTCTCAAAAGTGCTTGAAGATGGAGTAGAGATGAGGCATTTGCCAGTGCTTAAATCAGGAAGTTGGGTTTATGGGTCTTTTTCTACCTGGATTGGAGATAAGGATAAAAATGCGGGTTGGGATTTATTGGTTGAAGCAAAAGAGACTTATGACGAGGTTGTTGCTTTGGGTCAAATTTCTCAAAAAAAAATATCGTTGGCGACAGAGCAATTGGCTATTTGTGAAGGTTCAGATTGGTTTTGGTGGTTTGGAGACTACAACCCCAGCGGTAGCGTAAAAGATTTTGATCAATTATATCGTCGCCATTTAGAACAGTTATATCATCTTTTAGGTAAAAGACCGCCTGAGAAATTACAAATTCCTTTGTCTAGTGGAGGTGAGGGAATGGATAATGGCGGCGTTATGCAAAGAGGGGTGGGTTAGTATGGATTATGAGCGCAAGGCAGGGGTGTTGCTTCACCCCACCTCTCTACCCAATGAGGAAGGCTTGGGTCAATTAAACCAAGATGCATGGAAGTTTGTAAATTGGATGGAAGAATCAGGTTTGCAAGTTTGGCAAATGTTGCCTTTAACTCAGCCTGTTAGCGGGCTTTCTCCCTATCAAAGCACTTCTGCTTTTGCCGTTAACCCTGATCTTTTACCTGAAGATTGGTTTTTAGAGGTAGAAGCTAAAGACTTTGATAAATATCTAAAATCTCCTCCTCATTGGCTGGAAGACTATGCTTTATTTATGACTTTAAGGCTTCATTTTGAATTGAGCTCTTGGTCTAGCTGGCCTAAAGAATATCGTGATAGAAATTCAGAAACACTTGAAGTATTCAGTAAAAACCATGCGCCTGAAATCCATTTTATTAAAAAACAACAATTTGCCTTGGCAACTATTTGGCAAAAACTAAAGAAGCACGCTAATCAAAAAGGCATTCAACTTTTTGGTGATATGCCAATTTTTGTGGCCTTTGACAGTGCGGATGTCTGGACGAATCCTCAGCAATTTAAATTAGATGAAGATTTTAATCCAAGAGTCGTTGCAGGTGTACCACCAGATTATTTTTCAGAAACAGGACAAAATTGGGGAAATCCACATTATGACTGGGAAGTTATGGAAAAAGATGGATTTAAGTGGTGGAAATCTCGTATTGCAGAGGCTTTGTTGCAGTTTGATTTAATTAGAATTGACCATTTTAGAGGGCTTGAATCCTGTTGGGAAATAGATGCAAAACAAGAAACAGCAGTAAATGGGCATTGGGAAAAAGTGCCTGGCAAAGCTTTATTAGGTGTGTTGCAAGAATGTTTTTCAGAATTACCTTTAGTGGCAGAAGATTTGGGCATTATCACTCCAGAAGTGGTCGCTTTAAAAGAAGCGTTTGGGTTGCCAGGCATGTCTGTTTTGCAGTTTGGTTTTAATGGTTTACCCGATAATCCCCATTCACTGGCAGAGCAGGTTGAAAATTCTGTCGTTTATACGGGTACTCATGACAATGATACCAGTTTGGGTTGGTGGCATTCTGTTGATAATCAAAAAACTAGAGACTGGATTTTAAGCCAGCTACCTACACAATATGGAGAAATGCCTTGGCCGTTAATTCAAGCCGCTATGCGTTCACCTGCTAGACTCATGATTGCCCCGATGCAAGATTTTTTAAGTTTAGATGGTCTAAGTAGAATGAATGTTCCTGGCACGGTAGAAAATAACTGGGCATGGCAATTTGACTGGGAACAGGTGAGCATAGACCTCGCTTCTAAAATCAAACAAATGGTTGCTGATACCAGCCGCTTTAAAGAAGATTGAATTGACATGGGTACTTCCAAAATTCAACAAGATAAAATTCAGCAAGATATTGCTCTGTTACAAAACGGCACTCATCACGATCCTTTTCAGGTTTTGGGTGTTCATGCATTAGGAGATTACTGGGAAATTAGGGCGTGGATGCCCACGGCAGAAAAAGTTTCAGTTGAGGGTAAGCATTCTCTGCAAAGGGTTAAGGGGACAGATTTATTTATAGCTAAACTAACCCAGTCTCAAAAAAAGAATCTGCCACAGCATTTTACACTTACATGGGTAGAAAAAGATGGCTCTAAGCATAAATCTGTATCTCCCTACACATTTTTACCAGGCCTGGGTGAAATGGATACTCATCTATTTACCGAGGGTAGGCATTGGAGAATTTACGAGATATTGGGAAGCCATTTAAAAGTGATTGATGGAGTGTCTGGCGTACAGTTTTGTGTTTGGGCTCCTGCGGCTAACCGAGTTTCGGTGGTGGGAGACTTTAATGGTTGGCATGGCTTGCGCCATCCTATGAGAACTATCGGCAATGGCATTTGGGAAGTTTTTATTCCAGGATTGTACTCGGGCGATATTTATAAATATGAAATTCGCAACCATAAAACAGGCGACTGTTTTACTAAAATTGACCCCTACGGTCAGTCTATGGAAAAACGCCCAAAAACTGGCAGTGTGGTTTACCAGTCACTCTATAAATGGCAAGATGCTGATTGGATGCAACGCCGAGAAGTTTATGATTGGCAAAAATCTCCAATTAATGTTTATGAAGTGCATTTAGGTTCGTGGCAAAGAGGAGATGATGGCAGTTTTTTAAACTATCGTGAAATTGCCCATCGTATGGTCGAGTATGTAAAATGGATGGGTTATACCCATATTGAATTATTGCCAATTTCAGAACATCCTTTAGATCAATCTTGGGGTTACCAAACAACGGGCTATTTTGCTCCCACCTCTCGTTTTGGCACACCAGATGATTTTAGATACTTTATTGATTATTGCCACGCTCATGATATTGGTGTGTTTTTGGACTGGGTGCCAGCACACTTTCCTAAAGATGCGTTTGCACTGGCGCGCTTTGATGGCTCTGCATTGTATGAACACGAAGACCCAAGGCAGGGAGAACATCAAGATTGGGGAACATTGATTTTTAACTTTGGTCGCAATGAAGTGCGTAATTTTTTAATTGCTAATGCTTTGTATTGGTTAAAAGAATTTCATATCGATGGCTTGCGAGTGGATGCGGTTGCCTCTATGTTGTATTTGGATTATTCTCGAGAAGAAAATCAATGGATTCCAAACAAGCATGGAGGGCGTGAAAATTTAGAGGCTATCGAGTTTTTAAAAACATTAAATGAAGAGGTGCATTCACAATGCCCTGGAGCGGTGGTTATGGCAGAAGAGTCAACTTCATGGCCAATGGTATCTCGCCCTACTTGGATGGGAGGATTAGGGTTTTCCATGAAATGGAACATGGGATGGATGAATGATACACTTGATTATTTTAGCAAAGACTGTATCTTCCGTCCTTATCATCATAATGAGTTAACCTTTAGCCAAATGTACGCCTATACTGAAAACTTTGTATTACCTATTTCTCATGATGAAGTGGTGCATTTAAAAAAATCTTTGGTGAATAAAATGCCTGGAGATATTTGGCAGAAAATGGCAAATTTGCGATTATTCATGGGGTATCAATTACTCAGTCCTGGTAAGAAGCTGTTGTTTATGGGTTGTGAATTTGCCCAGCTTGAAGAGTGGTCTGAAGAGAAAAGTTTGGATTGGCATCTTTGTGATAAGACATTGCATAGAGGGGTACAGTTACTCACGCGTGATTTGAACCATTTATATAAAACCTCAACGGCTCTATATGAACAAGATTTTGAATCTGCTGGGTTTGAGTGGATTGATTGTCATGATTACGAGCAGTCTATTTTAAGTTTTTTGCGTATATCAGCAACAGAAAAGTTAGTTTGTGTTTTTAATTTTACCCCGATAGCAAGAGAAAATTATCGACTGGGTTTACCTGAAGAAGGTGAGTATCAAGAAGTCATTAATTCAGATTCTGAAATATACGGAGGTAGCAATTTAGGAAATTCTGGCGTTGTATATGCACAATGTCAACCTTGGATGAACTGCCCATTTTCTGTGGAGTTAACATTACCTCCATTGTCTGTAATGATTTTTAAAAAGGTTTAAAAACAGTTAATATGAAGATTTTATTTGCAACATCTGAAGCACTCCCCTTAATTAAAACGGGAGGCCTAGCAGATGTCTCTGGTAGTTTGCCTAATGCTTATGCCGCCCTTAAAAACAAAGTTCGTCTGGTTATTCCTGCTTATGGAGATGTGTGGGAGAAAGTTTCTCATGTAAAGGAAATAGCAGAGTTTACTGTAGGAGCTTGTGGGCGCGAGGTTAGAGTTAGGGTTCATAAAGCAAGAGCAGAAGGTATTGGCGTGCCAGTGTGGCTGGTAGATGTGCCAGAATTGTTTAATCGCTCGGGCAACCCTTATCTTTCGCCAGATGGAACAGATTGGTGGGATAATGGTGAGCGATTTGCTGTGTTCTCTAAGGCTGTAACTGAGTTGTCTATGGATAGGGTGGGGTTAAATTGGAAGCCTGACTTAGTTCATGCTAATGACTGGCAAACAGGGCTTGTTCCTGCGTTGTTATCACTTGAAGTAGAACGACCAAAAACTATCTTTACTATACATAACATGGCTTATGCGGGGTTATTTCCTAAAGCATTATTTGATGGACTGTGGTTGCCTTGGGAATGGTGGACACCAGAAAAAATTGAGTTTTATAATAATTTATCTATGCTAAAAGCAGGTTTAGTTATGGCAGACTGGGTGACAACAGTGAGTCCAACCTATGCAAAAGAAATTTGTTTTCCCGAGTTTGCTTACGGATTAGAGGGGGTTTTAAAGCGTCGCCAAAAAGAAGGCAAGCTGATAGGTATTTTAAATGGAATTGATGAAAATATTTGGAATCCCCAAAAAGATAAGTTTCTAGCCAGAAACTATTCAGCAAAAAAAGGTCGTGTTGTATCTAAAAAAACGAATAAACAATCTTTGCTAGATTTCTGGGGCTTACCAAAGAAATTAGTCGCATCTGAAGCACCTGTTATTGGGCTAGTGGGTAGGTTAGTGCCACAAAAAGGGATAGATTTAGTGTTGGAAGTTCTGCCAGATTTATTAAAAAAAACAGATGCTAGGTTTGTTTTTGTAGGGTCAGGGGAAGCTCATTTTGAGTATGCTTTAAGTGAGTTTTCTCGTAAATACCCTGAGCGAGTTATGGTCTATATAGGCTATTCAGAATCTTTAGCTCATAAGGTTGAAGCAGGGTCTGATATGTTTTTAATGCCTTCTCGCTTTGAGCCTTGCGGGCTCAATCAAATGTATAGTTTAGCTTATGGCACACCTCCCATTGTGTATTATACAGGAGGGCTGGCAGATACCGTTGTGAATGCGACGGAAGAGAACATTAAAAAAGGCACTGCAACGGGGTTTGTGTTTTATGATTCTAGCGGATATTCGCTTAAATCGACGGTTTTATATGCTCTACATTTGTACCGTAAAAAACGTACTTGGCAAAAGATACAAAAAACAGGTATGGAAGTAGATTTTGGTTGGGAACTGAGTGCAAAACAGTACTTAATATTAATGAAATGAAAGTTTTCTAAGTAGGGATTTAGATTTTATATAATTCTAGTTTTTATCAAGAACATTTTATCAAGAAATAAGGGTTGGATAATTTTTATGGCGACACAAGAAGGTATTGAAAAGGCTAAAATAATTGCAGAGATCCAAAGAGATTTAGCGGAGGAAGTGAAGGGTCTAGAAGAAGGGTTTATTCACTATCTTTATCACAATTTAGGTCGTAATGTCAATTCGGAAACTTATTATCAGTTTAAGGCACTATCTTATACGGTAAGAGATAGGTTAATGTTTCATTGGAAGAAAACTTGGCTCGCCTACAATAATGATGAACATAAAAAGGCTTATTATTTGTCAATGGAGTTTTTAATGGGTCGTTCTTTAACGAATAATCTATTAAATCTAGGCGTAGAAACTCAAGCCGAAAAAGCCATGTATGAACTAGGATTATCATTAGAAGAAATTGAAGATGCAGAACGAGATGCTGGTTTAGGCAATGGCGGTTTAGGGCGTTTAGCAGCTTGTTTTATGGACTCTTGTGCGACTTTACAGCTTCCTGTTTTGGGGTATGGGTTGCGTTATGAATACGGCATGTTTAAACAGTTGATTAAAGAAGGTTTTCAGTTAGAAGAGCCTGATCATTGGCTGGAATTTGGAGGTTATCCTTGGGAGATTCAGCGTAGTGAATATTCCCGAACGATTAAGTTTGGTGGGCAAACGCGTCAGTTTACAAACCCCCAGACAGGCAAAATTTCTTCACTTTGGGAAAGTACCCACGATGTGATAGCGGTTCCCTTTGATGTGCCTGTACCAGGATTTAAAAATAAAACAGTTAATACTTTGCGTTTATGGTCTGCGGCAGCCGTTGAAACATTCGATTTAACTCAATTTAATGCAGGATCATATTTTGAGGCGGTTTCTGATAAATCAGATGCAGAAAATATTACCATGGTTTTATATCCAAATGACGCAAGTGAAAACGGCAAAGAATTGCGTTTGCGTCAACAATACTTTTTAGTTTCAGCCTCTTTGCAGGATGTGGTTCTTCAATGGGATAAAAAACATAATGGAGATTTTTCTGATTTTGCGGAGTTTAATGTTTTTCAGTTAAATGATACTCACCCTAGCTTAGCCATTGCAGAGTTAATGCGCTTGTTGCTAGATGAATATAATTTAGAATGGAATGAAGCTTGGACCATTGTTTCACAATCTATGGCCTATACCAATCACACTCTATTGCCTGAAGCTCTTGAACGCTGGTCTGTTGCTTTATTTGAAAAACTTTTGCCACGGCCTTTAGAAATAATTTATGAAATTAATCATAGATTTTTAAAGCAAGTAGCAATGAAGTGGCCAGGAGACCAAGCTAAAACTAGAGAAATGTCGATTGTTGATGAGCATAATAATATTTGTATGGCATACCTGGCCATTGTTGGAAGCTTTTCTATTAATGGTGTGGCAGCTTTGCACTCCCAGTTATTAAAAGAAGGACTGTTTAATAATTTTTATCAATTATGGCCAGAAAGATTTAATAACAAAACCAACGGTGTAACCCAGCGTCGTTGGATGGCGAGTGCCAATCCTGCACTTCGAGCGTTGTTAAAAGACAAAATTGGAGAGGGCTGGATTACTGATTTGACTCAAATTAGTAAAATTGAAGATTTCATCAAAGATAAAAGTTTTCGTAAAGCATGGAGAAAAGTTAAGCTTAAAAATAAATCTCGTTTAGCAGACTTGGTTAAAACTACAACAGGAGTTGATTTTCCTCTTAAATCTATTTTTGATGTACAGGTTAAGCGTATTCACGAATATAAGCGTCAACTTTTAAATGTATTGCATGTTATTTACTTATATTCTCGTATTAAACGAGGAGATACGGATGGTTGGGTTAATCGTTGTGTTTTAATTGGTGGTAAAGCCGCACCGGGTTATGTTATGGCTAAAAACATTATCAAATTAGTTAATAATGTTGCCGATATCGTAAATAATGACCCTGATGTGGGGGATAGGTTAAAGATAGCCTTTATTCCTAATTATAGAGTCTCTGCGATGGAAATTATTTGTCCTGGCACGGATGTGTCAGAGCAGATTTCGACTGCTGGTAAAGAGGCTTCGGGTACGGGGAACATGAAGTTTATGATGAATGGTGCTATCACAGTTGGAACTTTAGACGGGGCCAATGTTGAGATTTTAGAAGCCGTAGGAGAAGAAAACTTCTTCTTGTTTGGCTTAAAGGCAGCAGAGGTAGAAAACTTACGCCTTCGTTATAATCCTCAGGAATATATTGATCAAGATTTAGATTTGCAAGAAGTGATGAAGTTGCTAGAGTTTGGGCATTTTAATCAATTTGAAGAAGGTATTTTTGATGATATTATCAATGCGATTAAATCACCAAATGATCCATGGATGACCTTGGCTGATTTTAGGTCTTATATAGATGCTCAGCACGAACTTGGGCTGGCTTTTTCAGATCATGATCGTTGGAATACCATGAGCATTATTAACTCTGCTCGAAGTGGTGTTTTTTCTACAGATAGAACCATGCAGCAATATAATGAAGAAATATGGAGGTTGAAGTCTATTAAAATATAGTGTCATAATCCCTACTTAGAAACTGGACATAGCGGGCAAACACTGGTGCTATGTGCCAGTTTCCTGTGTAGGGCTTAGGGCATCTGGTTTTACTTGACCTCTACAATTTATATCAGGACTTTTTTAACATAGCTCGTAAATTATCTAGGTGAGCATTCCCTGTTATTTTTTGCTCTTCTTCCGATTGTTCAGTTCCAGATTTACCTTCCCAAATAAGACATTCTTCTGGAAGCTCTTCTAAAAAACGACTGGGTTCACAAGAAATTTCTTCACCATATTTACGGCGTTTTTGGGCGTAACTAAGGGTTAAACTGCGTTGTGCTCTGGTAATGCCTACATAGGCTAATCTTCTTTCTTCCTCTAAACCTTCTCCTTCAAGATTTTGTTTATGGGGAAGCAATTCTTCCTCCATGCCAATAAGAAAGACATGAGGAAATTCTAGCCCTTTAGAGGCATGAAGTGTCATTAAATTTACCATATTATGTTCTGTATTATCTTCATTTCGTTCCATCATATCCATTAGAGTCATGTAAGAAACGACTTTTTCTAGTTTTAGCAACTCACCATTTTCTTCTTCAGCTTTAGCTAAAATTCTTTCTATCCAGAGTAATAAATCTCGTACATTAGCAATGCGTTTTTCAGCTTGAGAAGGAGTGTTGGCAGTTTCTTGCAACCAGTTGTCATATTCGGTTCGTTCAATAATCTCTTTAATAAAATGAATAACCTCTTCACCCTCTAAAGAATCAGCATTTTTTATCCACTCCATTATCATTTCGCCAAACAATCGTACTCGCTTTAAAGATTTTTCAGAAAGCAAGCTTTCTAAGCCTAATTCAGAAGAAGCATCTATTAAGCTTATTTCTCTTTTTGTGGCATAGCTTGCCAGTTTCTCTAAAGTGGAAGCACCTATTTCTCTACGAGGCGTGTTAATGATGCGTAAAAAAGCGGCGTCATCATCAGGATTTACAACAAGCTTTAGGTAAGACATGACATCTTTAATTTCTGCTTTATCAAAAAAAGACTGCCCACCCGAAATAATATAAGGAATGTTTTGTTCTCGTAATGCTCGCTCAAATAGTCTGGATTGGAAGTTGCCACGGTATAAAATGGCGTAGTCTTTAAACTGAGTTCTGTGTTTAAATTTATGGACGATGATTTCAGAAATAATTCTTTCTGCCTCTTGATTTTCATCAGAACAGGCTAAAACTTTTAGCTTATCTCCTATTCCCATTTCAGACCATAAGCGTTTTTCAAACTCGTGAGGATTGTTAGAAATAAGTTTGTTAGCGGCTTGAAGAATACGGTTGCTAGAACGATAATTTTGTTCAAGTTTAATCACTTCTAGTTTTGGAAAATCTTTTTTAAGTAAAGATAAGTTTTCAGGCTGCGCTCCACGCCAAGCATAAATAGACTGGTCGTCATCTCCTACTACGGTAAACCTAGCTTGTATTCCAACCAATTGCTTAATTAGAGTATATTGTGCGATGTTAGTGTCTTGATATTCATCTACTAATAAATATCTTATCTTATTTTGCCACTTTTCTAAAATGGCAGGGTTTTCTTGAAATAAACGAACGGGTAAGCCAATTAAATCATCAAAATCTACTGCATTGTAAGCGTGGAGTTGTTTTTGATAATAGTCATATAAAATCGCTTTGGATTGTTGCAATTTATCTTCTGCTTGAGACAGGGCTTTTTCTGGACTTATATGAGCATTTTTCCAGTTAGAAATTTCCCATTGAATACCATCTAGCTCTTCATCATCTATTTCGCGTTTTTTTATAAGCTCTTTAATGATTTGCTTGCTATCACCAGAATCCATAATAGAAAAAGTAGATTTATATCCCAAAGCAGTATATTCTTGACGAATAATATTTAATCCAAGATTATGAAAAGTAGAAACATTAAGGCCTTTTGTAGGTTCGTTTATCAATATCTTATTAACCCGCTCTTTCATTTCTTTAGCGGCTTTATTAGTAAAGGTTAAGGCATAAATATGGCGTGCTTTAATATCGTGTTTACGAATAAGATGAGCGATTTTTTCAGTTATAACCCTAGTTTTCCCTGATCCTGCTCCTGCTAAAACGAGAGTAGGCGTTTCAAGATGTCTAACGGCTTGGAGTTGTTGGTTATTTAAAGTGTGCATGATGTAGTGATTAGCTTTGTAAAAAAGATACAATATCATATACCAAAATTAACAGGTCTTAGGAAAAACGCATGGTCAATATTGTAGAGTTAAAAAAAGACATTCAATTTCAAGCAAATTTAAAAGGCTCTTCCTTAGTTTTTAATAGCACTTGGGGAGTGTTTTCACCACGAGAAATAGATTCTGGTACAGATTTATTTTTAAGGTTTTTAGATATAAAAAATGATGAAATCGCTCTAGATATTGGTTGTGGTTATGGCCCAATTGGTCTTGCTATTGCTGCCTATGCTTCACAGGGAGAGGTGCATATGGTAGATAAAGATTTTGTAGCAGTAGAGTATGCTAATAAAAATGCCAAACAAAATAATTTACCTAATGCCAAAGCTTATCTTTCCAATGGTTTAAGTGCGGTGCCTAAAGATATTAGATTTACTACCGTGGTATCCAATATTCCTGCCAAAGTAGGCAAAGAAATGTTAAGTATTTTGTTGCATGATGTGAAACAGCAGCTTGCACCAAATGGTCAGTTTGTGGTGGTTACTGTTAATGGTTTGCGTCAGTATATGAAACGCAATTTTATGGAGGTTTTTGGTAATTATGAAAAGGTTAAGCAAGGCAAATACTACACGATTTCTCGCTGTATAAGGCAATAGCCGCACTAAACAAAGGGTTTTATTCAGTGGTGATCAACCTGATGCTGACGACTACA